>NZ_JAMTCC010000030.1:0-68412 GCF_025370265.1 Shewanella septentrionalis
AACTGTTTTCAACCGGCCAGCGCATTTGGACAGCATGCGCTGGTCATCATGGACGGCGCAGGCTGGCATCAACAGGATTTGGCCGATGACTTTGATAATCTGACGCTTCTCAAGTTGCCACCTTATTCACCGGAGTTAAATCCGATAGAGCAGGTATGGCAATGGCTGTGTCAACATGTGCTGGCTAATCGTTGTTTTAGTGGTTACGACGATATTGTCGAACAGTGCTCTATCGCATGGAATACCCTCATTGAGAAGAAAGCAAGAGTGATAGAATTGTGTACCAGACAATGGGCAATTATGACCAGTTAGTTAATGGAATTGGTATAAAAAGCGAAATAGACTGATACTACAGATGACCAACAAAATTTTAAAAATGACCCTCGGTCAAAAGTGGGTTATGGTCACAAAGGGAGGAATGAGATTGTAAACGGATTAAAATCAAAAATCCCATGCTAATTAATAGCATGGGATTCATGAATGTTGGCGGAGCGGACGGGACTCGAACCCGCGACCCCCGGCGTGACAGGCCGGTATTCTAACCAACTGAACTACCGCTCCAAATTCTTCCATATCTAATATCTGACGAGTTTTAAACCCGCTAACCTCAGCGTGACAGGCCGCTGAAGCTAAAACAGAAATATGATAATCAAACTGACTTATTAAGGCTTCTGCTTAAGATGCGAAGAATAATACGGTTGAGCCCTGCGGGCGTCAACCGTTTTTTTACTTATATTTTTCATTTGATTAAAAAAAAACCAAATCAATATTTGAGCTTGATTTATGTCCCAAATATCGCTGAAACGCCGCAGTTCAAAGTGATTAATCAAACACATCAAGTGACTGCGAACTATCGGTCTTTATCCGCTTCATCTGGCATAGTGAGATCGATTTCATCTAACGAAGGCGCTGCAGCTGAATTCGCTGATGCTTCCTCCAATAAACGTGACTCAGCGGCAGCTAAGGCCTGCGCTAGACTTTGGCGTTTACGCCACACAATTAATCCCACCACGCCCAAGACTAATAAGATAGTGTTGATTGTGATGATCCAAAACATGGCATCTTTCTTCGCAAGTTCTTCTTCCTCTGCCGCTTTTTGTGCAGCAACAGCAGCTAACTCTTCGGCGCTCGGTGGTGGCTCTGGTGGCTGAATTAAGTTGAAAAATAGCTCAGGTAAATCAAGCACAATCTCTCGACCAGTAATCGTTGTCGTCGCCACGAAACCTTTAATACGATAACTACCAAACTCAGTCACAGTCGGTAAATCTAATTCAGAGTCCGGCTCAGTAAGGCCATTCACCGTTAAAGGCAGTTGTAAGCCAGCAGGACCCACCAACTCAAAGGAAAAATGCGTTTCAGCCAGTTGCAGCACAGCACTATCTACGTGCAACATGATCTTCCATTGCCCTGTTAACGGATCGTCTGGGGTAATGACTTCTAAATTAATTGGCCGCGGCGATAATCTAAACGGAAATGAAATCTGCCGCTCAAACACGTTGTTGCGTGCCTGCACCACAAACTCATAATCACCCCAAGGCTGCTTTACATTGAGATTACTGGTAAATACGCCATCATCGGGTTTTTCATCATAATCTTCACCATTGTCTTTATAGGAACCAACAATAATGTCACCCGCGGCAAAATTCTCATCGCCGGCCCTGTGCTTACTCACAAAATGAGCCGTCCACTCCACCAGAAAGTCGAGTCCCGGCATGCGCACACGCTGAGCATCCCCCATCAACTGGGCGACAATTTTAACTTGCTCACCTTGGAATAGCGGCTGCGGCAAAGGCTGCACTTCGATTTCGAGTTTAGAGAGTTTTTTGAGGGTCGAACCAGGGACGACTTTGCCCACCAACTGCCAAGGTCCAGGCATAGGTGACTCAATGTAAATAATGTCGCCAGTAATACCATCGACCCACTTAACGGTTTCGGGATGGCGATTGGCATACCATTTACTGCCATCGGGCAACACTATCACTACTGGCGCAGAGCCGTATTCACGCTCAACTAACAGCGTCATATTATCGACCATATGGTCGATACGAAAACGGTTTTTAAGCTCTGAGGCCGTCTCCAATCCTACAATCGGGGCAGCCTTAGGCGACTTAACAACTTTTTGAGTGGGCTCTTGGTCGGCGGCCAATACAGACGTCACACCCACAAGCGGTGTAGTGACAGCAAGGCAAAGCGCTAAAATAAGTTTATGGCACGACATCGGCATAATGATTTTTCTATCCTCTCCAGAGGCATTTACCTGATTTTTCGACTAAATCAAGGCGTTGTTCATGCATAGTCAATTCATCGGCCGATGCGCCGATCACTTTAAGATTAAGTGATTGCGGATCAAAACGTTGGATCCCCCCCGCTTCCTGCCCCGCTTCTTCGTTAGACAAATTAAACTTTGTCTGCCCGCCTGTCATGATCAAATAAACATCGGCGAGGATCTCGGCATCGAGTAAAGCGCCGTGGTACTCGCGGCGAGACGTATCCACACCGTAACGCTTACAGAGAGCGTCAAGATTGTTTTTCTGGCCGGGATGCAGGAACTTAGCAATTTCTAAGGTATCGAGGATCTGACAAATATCAGCGGTTTTTGGTCCACGCGGCTGCAACAGTGAAAACTCATGATCCATAAAGCTCACGTCGAAGTTCGCGTTATGGGCGACGATTTCAGCGCCGTCGATAAAGTTGATAAAGTCTTGAGCAACTTGATGAAAACGCGGCTCTTTGGAAACGCGCTCATCGGTAATACCGTGAACGGCGATGGCTTCAGGATCGATGGCTTGACCTGGATTGATATATTGGTGGTAATAACGCCCCGTCAAACGACGGTTCACCACTTCCACACAACCAATCTCGATGATCCTATGGCCTAAATAGATGGCACCGCTGCCCTGGTTCATACCTGTGGTTTCGGTATCCAAAATAACCTGACGGCTAGCATTAGAGATAATATTCATGTTTTTATGCGCTTCTTATGACAATTTTTGGTTATACTCGGCCGAAATTCCCGGCTATGGTAACAATTTGATGACTGAACTAAAACTGATCCACATCTTCACCGACGGTTCTTGCTTAGGCAATCCCGGTCCTGGCGGCTATGGCATTGTAATGAATTATAAAGGCCATACAAAGGAGATGTCCGACGGTTTTGCGCTCACGACCAATAATCGCATGGAGTTATTAGCTCCCATCATAGCGTTAGAAAGCTTGAAAGAGCCTTGCCAAGTCGTGCTCACCAGCGACAGCCAATATATGCGCCAAGGCATAATGACGTGGATCCATGGCTGGAAGAAAAAAGGCTGGATGACCTCAAACCGTACCCCAGTCAAAAACGTTGATCTATGGAAACGATTAGATAAAGCCTCACAGATGCACACTATCGACTGGCAATGGGTTAAAGGCCACGCAGGACACGCCGAAAACGAACGTTGCGACGTGCTAGCTCGCACTGCGGCAGAATCTAAACCAACCCAACCCGACTTAGGCTACCAGCCTTAACTCTGTGGCCCTTACTTAAACGAGCTAAGTTTGAACAACCCAAGTTCATACAAGCTAAATTCGAAAGTAAGTTAGAAAACTGAATTAGAAAAGTGAGTTCGATGCCATCACGCCTAAGCTAAATGCTGAGGCGTGATGATTTATTTCGCGATTAATCTCACCGTTTAAGCCCACCGTCAACATTAACCTCTTAAACAAATCGCTTAGGCTCACTGTTTACAAGGACCATTGCTATAAAAAGTTTATTTAACTTCTACACCTGCGATATTGAAAAAATTCTCACAAAACTGCACAAAAGCTTGACCTAAGGATGTCGCCTGACGGCTCTTATGGGTGATGCGATAAAACTGCCGCTCTAGCACTAATCCCTCAATCGTGACTAACGCCAACTCTTTGCGGCTGATTTCTTTCTCCAGCGCCAGCTCAGATAACACCCCAAGCCCAGCACCTTGTTTCACCGCCAGTTTAATCGCATCCGGCGTAGTAAAGCAGAATTTGGCTTCTGGCTGCATATCCAACTCATTGGCAGCATTGACAAAATACTCACGAGTGCCCGAGCCTTCTTCGCGTAACACCCATGACTGGCCTCTCACTTGCGCCGGTTTAACCACTTTCCCCGCCAGAGGATGCGCCGAATGACAAAACACCAGCAGCCTATCCTTATGCCAAGCTTCAACACTCAAACGATTATCGGTGCAATGACCTTCGATAAAGCCCATTTCAGATCGGAACTGCGCAACCGCTTGGATCACATCTTGAGTATTTGTGATCGCCACATCCACATGGGTTTGAGTGTGCTGCTGACAAAATGCCACTGCGGCTTTCGCCATCAGATAGTTACCTATGGTCGAACTGGCACTGATACTTAACCGCCCAACCAAATCGCCACCATGGTAGGTAAATGCCTGCTCAATTTGCTCGACACGGTGCAATAAATCCGTCGCCAGTGGCAACAGTAAATTGCCCTGCGAGTTCAGCTGTAATCGATTGCCAATGCGCTCGAATAGGCGGGCATTGAGCTGTTTTTCTAACTCAGCCAAAGCCATAGAAGTGGCCGGTGGTGATAAATTAACCTGCTCCGCTGCCTTTGCGACTTGGCCGCTACGTGCCACAGCCTCAAATACCGCCAGTTGTCTTAAGGTGATCCGCATATTAAAACCTATACTAAAAAAGAAATGGCTTATCAGTTTTCCGAATGCTCTGATAAATGCCCTGAACGTCCCGCGGTCGGTGCCGTGGTCCAATTCGTTTGCCGCACCTTACGTTTATCGCGAATAGGCGTGAGTGGCGACTCGAGTTTACGCGCCACAATCAAATACAAACTGCCCGCACTAGGAAGCCATGACGCTAAACTCTGTTGAAACAATTTACCTTGGTTGAAATCACCCATTAAGGGGTGATAGACCAAACGCTCATCGCCCACCACTTGATAACCCAATAAACCTAACCAATCTCGCACCCTTGATGGCATAAAGAAGCGGCCATTCCATGGGAGACAATCCTGGTACTTAGGCCATAACTTACCCAAAAATACTGGACTCAAGGGATTAAAACCGACGATAAAAAGATAGCCTCCAGCGATGAGAACCCTATCGGTTTCACGAAGAATACGGTAAGGATCGGGTTCAAATTCGAGCAATAGACTCATGACCACCGCATCTATCGCGGCATTTTGCAGGGGTAAATGGCAAAAATCACCTTCAATTGAGGCGCCTTGAGATGACGAGAGTGAAAAATGATGGGCCACTGGCGATGCCATACTCGATAATTCGGCACTCAAAGGCCCTAACTTTAACAAATGATAACCAAAGACTCTTGGCCACCAATCTTCAAGCTGCTTAGCAACGGCTTGTTGCAGCGCTTCACCATTGGGCAAGTCGCTCCATTGTTCGGGTTTGAGCTCAGTACTAAAATGCGACACAGAGTTCCTCCGTTAGCTTGGTAGACAAGTATCCAATTGGGTCAAAGATTGCTGCCATTTAGCCATAGGGCAAAAGCGGCAAAGGTCGCCAAGGGCCGTTCACTCATGGATAATACCTTTATCTTCGAATTGAAATACAGACATAGGCGGTTCTATGCTCACTATAACAGCGATCAAAGCCTTTAATGACAATTATATCTGGGTGTTACAACAACAGCCTCATACACAGGTTTATGTCGTCGATCCCGGCGATGCGAGTGTGGTTATTGACTATCTAGAGGCCAATCAACTCACGCTAGTGGGAATTTTACTGACCCACCACCACAATGACCATACGGGTGGCGTAACTGAACTTCAAGCCTACAGTCAAGACCGACTCACAGTGTATGGCCCAGATAATGAGAAGATTGAAGGCATCACCCATCCGCTGCACGCAACAGCGCAGCCCAGATTTACACTCGAGTATATCAGTGGCGAGCTGCAAGTCTTAGATGTACCGGGGCACACTGCAGGACATATCGCCTACGTTATTGCAGATGCCTTATTTTGCGGTGATACCTTATTTAGCGGTGGCTGCGGACGCTTATTTGAAGGTACGCCAGCGCAAATGCTCAACTCACTACAGCAACTTGCCCAGCTTCCCGCCGACACTCGGGTGTATTGTGCCCATGAGTACACACTTTCAAACCTCAAATTTGCCCTCGCGGTCAACCCCAACAATTGCGCGCTGCAAGACTATAACGAACGCGCCATACAGTTGCGTCGCCAAGACAAAGCGACTATCCCCTCCACCATCGCTTTAGAGCGCGCCATCAATCCCTTTCTACGTGCCAGCGACACTGAGATTGTTGACAGCATAAAACAGCATTTTAGCGATCTAAATCATGCCAATTTAGACGAACTTGGCGGTTTCACCCTGCTCAGACAGTGGAAAGATAATTTTTGATCACAAAAGCAATATTATAGTTTGAAATTTAAACAGTTTTTCCCATTTTTGATGATGTAAATCAAAAATGGCCTTACATTATGTACGATAATTAAGGGACAAGATCGAAAAGATCCCATAGAATGGCTCGTTTTGCGTGAAAACTTTGCGCGCTGCGTCGTCTTTATCTTCATATAAAACATACTGTTACTATAAAGAAAAGCTATGCACTAACAGAGGACTACCGTTTTCAATGAGAGTATCACTTTATGTTGTTGTAGGGGGATTTGCCCTACTCACAGGTTGTCAGACATTAGACAACCATGGCGTTAATCAGACAGAAGTTGAAGCCGTCACAACCGAAAATACAGTCCCAGAATATTATCTCGCAACTGAGGCTCCGTCGGCGCAAATTACCGATGTGTGGGAACGAATACGTCAAGGTATGCAGTTACCGGTTCCAGATCAAAAATTGGTAAACCAATATCGCGATTGGTACATCAAAAATCCGCAGCATCTAGAGATCATCTCAGAGCGTGCTGCACCTTATATGTACCTGATCGTGGAAGAGCTTGAAAAGCGTCATCTTCCAATTGAGATCGCTCTATTACCTATTATAGAAAGCGCCTTTGATCCATCGGCGTCTTCAGCAAGTGCGGCATCGGGTTTGTGGCAATTCACCACGCCTATGGCCAGCCATTTCGGTTTAGAAATGAACTGGTGGTACGATGGTCGCCGTGATGTGCCCGCTTCAACGACTGCGGCGCTCGACATGTTGGAATATCTTTACGATAAAACCAATAACAATTGGCTTTATGCTATTGCGGCCTATAACTCGGGTGAGTCTCGGGTGCTCAATGCGATTAAACGTAACGAGAAGAAAGGCTTAAAAACCGACTTTTGGTCATTGGATTTACCCAGTGAAACCGAACGCTACGTGCCACAATTGCTGGCGCTGGCTGAAGTCATTAAACACGCCGATGAATATGGCATCACTTTAGCGCCAATTGACAACATCCCTACAATTGAAGTGGTTGATATTGATAGCCAAATTGATTTAGCCATGGCGGCAGGTTTGGCCAATATGACTACGCTTGAGCTACAAAAACTCAATCCTGGTTATAACCGCTGGGCCACTTCGCCACTGGGGCCGCACACTTTAGTATTACCGATTGATAAATCGGAAGAATTTAAAAAGGCGCTCGCCGAAACAGAAACCGAAGATAGGATCAGTTGGCTACGCTACACGATCAAATCAGGTGACAGTATTGGCAAAATTGCGAAGCAGCACCACACGACTATAAATGCAATTCGCGCCGCCAACGGCATGAAAAACAATACCATAGTCGCGGGCAAGCATTTGATTATTCCTGTCGATGCGCAAGACAAACAGCTCTATGCCCTGTCGACTCAGCAACAATTGCCGAAGAAATCGCACGCTGCGACTGAATCGACAAAAATTGCCTATCAGGTTAAGTCTGGTGACACACTTTCTGAAATCGCCCAAGCCCATAAAGTGACAGTGAAACAACTTAGCGTTTGGAACAAATTAGGTAAGAGTGACAAGCTACAAAATGGTCAAAAACTGGTGATCTTAGCGCCGAAAAATCTTGAGCAAACTGCGCAAATTCGCACTGTGAGTTATAAGGTCAAATCCGGTGATTCACTTGCCCGTATCGCCAGCAAATTTAACGTGACTGTGGCCGAGCTATTAGAATGGAATAGCCTAGCGCAATCACAATATTTGCAACCAGGGCAAGTGATCAAATTAGTGGTCGATGAAAGTAAGTTGAGCGCATAAAACTAAGCAGGCACAGAGTTCGAGCTGATTAATGCTCTACAGCGTCAGCAAGTTTGAACCACAAATAACAAAAAGGCAGCAACCCTATCGGATTACTGCCTTTTTCTATTAAGGGCCTTTTCAATTATGAGAACCGGCGTTATTCCATTGTCAGTAATAAGACAACGGGCGCCATAACAACGGCATCAGACTCTAATGCCTTAGCAGCAAAATGCGCTTCTAAACGAGCACCATCTGCGGGTATACCAGCAAACGCTTTGGGCGGAATGCTAAAGGAAGTAGTGATCACTTTCCCCGCTGCCAATTGGCTATCGCGTAGCGCTTGGGTAAACATCATATCATCAGACCATGCCCACAGACGTTTGCCCTCCTGCGTTACCAGCCATAAATCCGCTGTCATGCCTGAATTATATCGAAGGCCGACGGCATAGGTTTGTGGATTGGTCACAGTCAACGTTGCCTTAACTGGCTGCTTGAAATCCACAAACGGCTCTAAGGCTAACTCACCGCGAAGCAGTCCTGGCGTAGCATCAGTCATCATAGGTTCAACCTTTAATGTCGGCGTACTTTTAAGGCCTGAAACATCGAGCGCCAGATCGGCAGCGCGAACAATCTCAGGCTGAACAGCCGTGGCTGTTGTCGTCTCCCCCTTGGTAGACGAACTCGTATCAGCGGCTTCTGGCGCAGAGCAAGCAACCAGTTGCCCTCCGACAAAAGCACTCGCGCCAACAAGCAATGCGTAGCGCATTGGAGCAACCATTAGAAACCTCCTAGTTTTTTCAGTAAGGAGTCTTTTAATTTTTCCTTAGCTTTGTCGGTTTCTTCTTTTAACTGATTATTCAGTAACGCTTGAGTATCCAAGGCATATTCAGTTTTTTGGAAAGTCCCGGTAATAGCCAACGGAATGTCAATTCCCGCCAGCGCATCTTTGTCGCTACCGCCCTGACCTTTTAATGAATTCACTAGGCTAGTCGTTAATCGGTAGTCTAAGGCTTCAGTCAATATATTCGCCGTGCCTTTGCCCGCCAAACGCAATAAAGGTGAAGACATGGCAAGATCTGGATTAGTGGCAACGCCGTTATCCAGCGAGAAACTGCCACTCAGACTCGAGAAGTCGGTTTTGCGTTCTTCCTTGGTTTCTGGCGATAAGTCGCCCTTTAACTTAGCTTGGGCACTGCGGATCATCTGCGGAATGTTAACCCCGTACAAAGCCCCGTCATTAATATCGAAATGACCATTAGCTAATAGATTTTTCTTTAACTGCTCAGGGATCAAACTCTTACCTTTACCCTTCACATCAAAGTTGGCCGTGCCTGCCAGTAAATCCACATCCGCCGCATCTTTCAGCAAAGAACGAATTTGTACCCCCGTCACTTTCTTATCAAATTGATAACTGGCCACCGCTTGACGCGCATCAACCTGAGCGCTCACCAGTAATTGACCTTGGTATAAATCCGCATTCAATTTGGTTAAATCTAACACGCCATTTTTAATCCCCACGTCCATCAACCAATTTTGAGTCGACAGATTCGCGACCTTAATCGACTTAACGGTCAACTTGAGTTTTACATCAAGCTGCTTAAGAGCCGATAAATCAGGCTCAACTGCCTGCGTGCTTGCCGCGGCTACTTGTTCTGTTACGGCAGCGGTCTCCGTTTTAGGTAACAGCGTATCTAAATCGATATCGCCGACTTGAAAATCAGCATTGATTTGCGGAATTTTTGTGGCGTAATTCACACCAACTTTACCCGCAGCGGTAATGCTCGCCGCGGTAAGCTGCACAATATCGACGGATAATTGCTGTTTATCCAACGCAATTTGAGTCGCTAAGCTAATCGATGTTTCGAGTTTCTTATTGGGAATACTCTCACCTTCCACCACAGTGTCAATTTTGAGTCCATTGACGACGAGTTGCGTCAAGTCTCGGCTTAGTTTTAGCTCACCTTTACCTTCGCTACTTATCGTCATATCCGGCATGGTTGCACTAAATTCAAAGGCGATGGGCGCAAATGTATCTAAAGTAAACTCACCTAAGGTGAATCTTTTTAAGCTAAAGACTTGAGTTTGCTTTTTCGCTTCGTCAATCATATTAATTTGAGTATTGGTGATTGAAACGCCGCCAATATTAATATCGTTCAATTTGGCATTTGAGGACATTTCGGTCGCTGGAGTTGCGGCTTGTTTGCTATTATCACCACTTAATCCATCAAAACTGCTAGTGCCATTCTTGCGAGTCACTAAATTAATGGTTGCGCCATCGAGACTCAATTCGGCAATTTCAATTTTCTGACTAAACAATGGCATCAACGCCACTTCGGCAACGGCTTTGTTGACTTCTAACATAGCCTTAGGGGTAAATCCCTCTGGATTAGATAAAGACACGCCACCTAAATTAATGCCGATAACAGGGAAAAAGGTCCAAGATAAATCGTCTGTTATGACTAATTCACGACCCGTTTGTTTTTTCACGGCATCGACTATTTCAGGTTTAAAATCATTAGGGTCGAAAAATACGGTGAGATAAACGGTGACTAAAAGAATGAGCGTCACCACTAAGGCCAAGAGCCACTTAATGAATTTCATACAAATATCCTTATCAAAAACAACTTGAATTTAAAGCGACTAATTCATTTAAAAATGTTAATTTAAAAATGCAAAGTTCAACATCTCATCACTTACTGCAATACCATTTTCATCGGCATACAGCATCATACCGGGCTTAACCATTACGCCGCCCATATCGACAGCAACATTAATTTGGCCTTGATCTAACTTCTCGGTTTTTATCGGCATGGCACCTAAGGCATAAACACCTAAACTAAAAGTATTTAATCGGGCCACATCACGAACACATCCATTGATCACTATCCCTTGCCAGCCATTATCCAGCGCGCTTTGCGCGATAAGATCGCCTAACAAGGCGCGGCGCAGAGAGCCTCCCCCATCGACAACCAAAACTTTACCATGCCCATCCTGTGCAAGTATTTCTTTTACCTTAGAATTATCTTCAAAACACTTGACTGTGACTATCTCGCCCCAAAACAGCCGCTTAGCGCCATAGGGTTTAAATGCGAGGGGAAGTAACTGTAATTTAGACGGATAGTGGTCAAATAAATCTGGTAGTAGATCAAGCATTTGAATCTCCATAATAGCCTATCACTTTAGACTAACCATAATTGTAGACCCCGACAAGGGCAAAGCCAAAATCAGCATTTTTTATTTAATTTTAACCAGCAAACGCTTGGTGTATATTGGCATAGGCACTATAATCTGCGATAGTTAACGTCATATGACACCTGTTAATGTTTCATAAGAATGTTTCATCAATCTGTTCTCACACCTCTTTGTTATAAAGCGAAAACCAAATGACTACTGATATTGATTTACAGAGCGCAATCGCGGCTCTAGATGAATATGGATATGATAAAAAAGTCTCAACGGATCTTGAGCAAGCACGTAACAAGCAACAAATGGGTAAATATATTAAATCCCTCGACTATAGTTTACGTCGATTATTGATATTACAAGAAACAGTTAACGAGTTAGTTGAAGAAAAGAAACATCAATTAGCCCAGCAAGAAAACATTCAAACCTACAAAACAAAAATCATTAACTTGTCGAGAGAATTTAACATTTCTTACGATGAAGTCTTAGCGCTGATGTCATCATCTAAATCTAAGAATTAAACATAACGCTATTCTGCTCTATCATTAAGCCGTCAATTTTTTCGGCTAACACCTGCATATGCCATATAACGAAATATATAATTTTTCAGTTATATGGCAATAGGATCTGCTTGCCATTATTTGCTGAGTGTTAACGATTTCATTTCATCAGTAACTGTGTTGACTTCACTTCCTCACTGTAATTTGTGCAACGATTCGGCATAAAAAAAGCAGAGCCTGAGCTCTGCTAATTTATATCAATATGCGAACTTATTTGTTTTGCATTAATTGACGAATATATTTCACTGGCGCGCTGCCGTAACTCAAGAATTGTTCGTGGAAGGTTTTAAGATCAAAATCTTTGCCTTGCGCTTTCTTGTATTCGTCACGGAAATCATAGATTTCACGATAACCTGAATAGTAGCTCGTCAGCTGAACTTGGCTAAGCGTGGCGCGGCGCCACTTGCCTTCGGCTTCTGCCTGCTGTTGGAAGGCTTCGTTCATCATCAGGGCGATGGCTTGCTCTTCGGTCATGCCTTTTACATGAATGCTGTAATCCAAAATAGTGTTACAGATAACGCGTAAATTCCACTTGTAGTACATCAACCACATTTCTGGCTCAAAATTACCATAACCTTCTTCTAGCATCATACGCTCGGTATATACCGCCCAGCCTTCGACCATAGCGCCATTACCGAATAAACTTTTCACTAAACTTGGAGATTGATTAGAGTAAACAAGTTGAGTGTAGTGCCCTGGGATGGCTTCATGAATATTGAGAATTTGCAGGATCCAGTGATTATATTCACGTAAATAACTCTCGGCAGACGCATCACTCATGCCATCGAGCGGCGTCACGTTATAATAAGTATTTCCTGATTTCTCATAAGGTCCCGGTGCACTAATTGAAGCGCCAGCATAACCGCGCATATATTCCGGTGTTTCACGAACGACCAGTGGTTTGTTAGGATCTAATGTCACTAAGTTTTTATTATTTACAAATTCAATTAACTCAGGAATTTGCTTACGCACTTCATTCACGAATTCATCGCGCTGAACATGTTTAGTTGATAATTTATCGATTAATTGACGAATAGCGAGCTTACTATCCGCAGGTTTTGGCGTAATAAAATATTTAGGCCATAACTTATCGGTAATTTTTGCCATTTCCCCTTGAACACGGTCTTTATCGGCTACGGCTTTTTGATACAGCTGTTTCGCCGTCATGCCCGCTTGAATATCAAAGGCAAATTTTTGCTCATATAACGCTTCGCCAATTCTAAAACTACGGGCACCGTCCTTCTTGAGTTGAACCACTAACTTGTCTAACCAAGCGATATGGCCGTTAATTGCGGCAGTAGCGGCATCAAAACGTGTTTTAAATAATGCTTTTTCCGTTGCCGTTAGACCAGAATCGCCGACCTGTTTTAATAAGTCATCGGAAAACACCGAAAATGCACCTTGGTTTTGCATCACGGCTAATTCGGTATGTTCCAATGTCGGCTTGCTAATGTTTGCCTGCGCGGCAGCATAATAAGCCGGAACATTTTCTAACCGCGCCAATACCGAACGTAATCTGTCATCTAAAGGGGCAAAGTTTTCATTGATGATTTGGGCAAAACCGCCCGATACATTATAACTTGAAGGATCCCACTGCCAAGATTTAAAACTGTCAATTTCCCATGCCATGCTGCCGAGTAAATTGTCGATCAGATGGTAATCAATCAGTTCATTCGGCGTGAGCGACTTTTGCTCGAACTGGGTCAATTTGGCTTGCTGCGCTTTCACAAACGCTAAGGTTTTCGCACGACCAGCCGCATCGGGGATTTCAAGATAGCCATCGTTAACATGCTTGCCACTGTATAAGGCCCAGGTCGGTGATAATTCCCACAGCGAATCAATAAAGGAGGCTGAAAATTGCTCAAATGATGGGGCTTTAACTTCAGGTGCAACCACAGGCTCGGTTTGAATGGTATGGGATTGACAACCAGCAAGGCCGGCCAGCGATAACACTATCGCAAGGGAAATAGCGGATTTTTTCATTATTATGAGTCCTTTGTTGATATTTATCAGGCATGCAAAAAATTACCTAAGTTAATCATATTGTCCCAATAATTGCAGCAGTGTTAGCCGCGAATACATCTACGGTTACAAAATTGTGAGTTCTCGATATTTATGCCGCTTACCATTCATCTATTCGAGGTAAAATTCCCACTTTGCCAAACGAAATCAGATAATGATAATCGCCAATTCTGTTTCACCTCCTGATATACCCAAGCTACCTGAATATACGAGTTTCAGAGCGCCTAGGGGCTCCAATTCAAGGCACATCAATGACAGAATGTCGGCTACCTTTTGAATTGATGCAACATAGAAGTGGAGTGCCCTAGGCGCTCCGTTCCGGCGGCTGATGTTAACCACGGGGTAACGCACTTTATGCCGCGTTGGTTATTTTTAACTTAGCCCACTAGGTCTGTAAATAACCGAAATCGCCATGGATGGCGTGAATGCCATTTATGCAGGAGCAATAAATGGCCTTGCCCAAAGTGCGTTAAATTACCGCTGAATCCTGCATCTTCAGGTTGTTTGGGTATATAATATCGCCCTGCTCCGCTGTTAACGCGTTGGCGTAACAGTTTGCTTATACATTATTGACCTGACCCTTTACCTGAGACATTCAATGCCATTTTCCAAACTTGGATTAAGCGATCCGATTTTAAGAGCCATCACTGAGCTCGGCTATTCACAACCTACTCCAATCCAAGAAAAAGCCATTCCGGTGATCTTGAAAGGTAAAAACCTGCTGGCTGGCGCGCAAACGGGTACAGGTAAAACCGCCAGTTTTGTGTTGCCAATACTGCAAATGTTCGCCGATATGCCGAAAATTCGGGCTAAACGCGTTCGCGCCTTGATCTTAACCCCAACCCGCGAATTGGCCGTTCAGGTTGAAGACAATATTGCCAAATACGCAAAATACCTGCCGCTGACCTCTATGGCCATGTATGGTGGCGTCGATGCCGCACCACAGAAACAACGCCTTATCGAAGGCGTCGATATTCTGGTAGCGACCCCCGGTAGATTGCTCGATATGTACACCCAAAGAGCGATTCATTTCGATGAAATCTCGGTATTAGTCCTAGACGAAGCCGATAGAATGCTCGATATGGGATTTATCGAAGACATCAATAAAATCATCGAACGTCTGCCAACAGAACGCCAAAATCTGTTGTTTTCGGCAACCTTATCTAAGCAAGTGCGCTTTTTAGCGAAAACAGCGGTTGAAAACCCTGTTGAGATTGAAATTGCCCGCGACAGTGCGAACGCACCGCAAATCGACCAATGGTTGATCACTGTCGATAAAGATAAAAAGTCTGCCCTGTTAAGCAAACTCATCACTGAGCAAGCTTGGGAACAGGCACTGATCTTTATCCAGACTAAACAAGGTGCCGCCAAACTGGTCAGCCAACTCGAAAAACGCGGTATTGCCGCCGAAGCCATTCACAGTGGTCGCAGCCAAGCGGTACGCGAGCAATTATTAGTCGATTTCAAGTCCGGAAAACTGCGCTTTTTAGTGGCGACCGGCGTGGCTTCCCGCGGTATCGATATCGACGCCCTCACCCGCGTGGTCAACTATGATCTGCCCGATGAAGCCGACGATTATATTCACCGTATTGGCCGAACCGGTCGTGCTGGCGCCTGCGGCGAAGCCATCTCCTTTGTTTCCAAAGATGATTTTAGAAACCTGTGTGCTATCGAGCGCCGTTTAGGCCACATCATAGTGCGTAAAGAAATTGAAGGCTTTGTGCCGAACAAAGAAGTGCCAGTTTCTATCCTCGATTTTGTGCCGAAAAATACCACGCCAAAAACCTTTAAAGCCCGCGCACCTGAGGCTAGAACCTCACGCCCCGCGAAAGAAGGCTCCTTTGAAACCGCCCATGCGAAAAAGCATCGCAGCGCTAAATCAAAGCCTGAGGCAAAAGCCGCTGTAGCGCGTCCACAATCCGCGCAGACTGATAACAGTAGCGAGAGTACGGGTCGCAGTGCGCCCTTTAATCCGTGGAACAGCGGTTCTAAAACGAACTGATGGCCTAATACAAAGTCATGATCCCGTATAAAGTCATGATCTAGTACCAGTCGTGACTTATTAGAAGTAGAAACTCATTAAGATAGAAGATATTAGCATGATTACATTCAGCACCAATTTAGGCGACATCACAATAGCACTCGACTTTGAACATGCGCCTGTCAGTTCAAAGAACTTTGTCCGCTATTGTGAAGAAGGCTTCTTTGAACATACGATTTTTCACCGTGTTATAAAAGGTTTTATGATTCAGGGCGGCGGGTTTACCGCAAAAATGAAAGAAAAGCCGACCCACGAGCCTATCGTGAATGAAGCCAACAAAGGCCTAAGTAACACCATTGGCACTATCGCTATGGCTCGCACCGATGCGCCTCATTCGGCCACGGCGCAGTTCTTCATTAACACCGCCAATAATGACTTTTTAGACCATACCGCCACCACCAATAACGGTTGGGGTTACGCGGTATTTGGTAAGGTCACTGCGGGAATGGATATTATCCAGCAGATTGAAAAAGTCAAAACCACCACAGTTGCTGGCCACGAAGACGTGCCCCGCGAACCTATAGTTATCGAGAAAGTGACGATTAATATCCAAAGCTGATAGCTAAAAGATAAGACTTTTATTTTGATATAATGAATCGCTCAGTTTTGCTGAGCGATTCATTATTTTTCGTAGCGGTTTCAAAATTAATTAGTTCGCAAAAACATCATACTTAATAAACACTGCTTAATATAAATTTACTTTACCTAATTTAAACTCAATCATTTAACTTAAAACTTACTTAAAGTAAAAAATCTTAAATTATAGCTTCTTAACTTAAAATAAGTAGATTAATTATCCTCTCAACTTTTTAAAATCTACCTAACATACACTTAACCTTAATCAATTTAGCCTATCCTATTGATATCATAGCCATCCAACTAAAATTAATTCAACTTACTGTCATTTATCTAACGCTTTTAGTGTTAACCCCATCGACTGATATCCGCGTTCTTGATTTAAAATGCCTTGGCAACTTAATGCCGCCATTGGAGTAATGGTTAATTCGTACTTATCACTCAGTGATGTTGAATATATACCTTGCCGACACGCATTGCTGACCCAAGTAAAAAAGTCACTCTGCTTACTCATTATTGGCGTTAATTTGGCAGTCTGAGCTAGGCGGATATGAGTCAAATGCTCACCAGTGGTTTCAATTTCAGCATAGGAACCCGGAGTGAGATAGTGCGAAACCGCATTTATTTCAGGGTTAGCTTGGCTTTGTTTCAATCGCTCAACATGCGCTAATGCCCATACTCCATGCTCACCGACCACTGAGAGCGAACGATGTGATAAATCGACCAATAATGCTGTATTTTCATCGACCCCAAATGCCATTTTGCTATCGGCATTGGCGCTAAGGAGCAAGAGTCTTAAATAACGGTCTCGTTGTGAAAAGTGTGTGTCGGGTATACCAAAGGGGAAAAATCCAAGCCCACCTTGCTCGCGATAAGTGACCGCCGTTGCAGGAACTGAGGTATCACAATTAGCGACTTCACAACGCTCACTTGGCGCCTCGGTCGCGAAAACGCCAAAACTCAATGCCCCCTCACTTGTACCACCGGTGATCATATTTTTATCAGCCATCACAGCAGTGCCAGCGCTGGTGCCACCGATAACAATTTCTTGTTTGGAAAGACGTTTCTTGATGATGCTTAATGCTTCGCTGGGTGATTCATCCGGCGTAGTCCACGCCTTTAATGTCAGACTCTGGTCGCCGCCATTTAAAAAGAGTCCGTCTATTTGATTAAGCAATTGATAGAGTTTAATGGGGCTGGCACAAAAATCCTTTTGTAGCTCAACTTGCTTTGGATAAAGCCTCGCCCTATCCGTATTTCCTTGTATTTGCTGTCTAAACATTTCGAGTTGGTCACACTGACGGGTAGCGATACCCGCTTGCAGTGCTGCATCTAAAGGCAGCCAAATAACCTCGGCCCCCATTTGCTCAAATACGCTGACATAGTAATGGGCCGCTTCAAAGGGATCGCGCGCAGAAGCGGTCACAACGGCGATCAGTGGACGTTTGGCATCGGGGTTGCTTTGCTGGCGCTTTACTAACGCTTGCTGCGTAAATAATTGATAAAGCGTCGCGGCATGAGAATTGGTTGTGGAATCAAGTAGCACTTGTTCTTGTAACAGCGTGCCGTCAGCAAGCATTTGCTTTTCTTCTAATAAATCTAGCAGTGCGTAATATTGTTGGTCGCTCAAATGCGCCAGAAATTGCTTATCTATCTTTGCAATGGCTTGTTCAAGCTTTGCCAAGGTTAAGCTGTCACTATGTAAAAGGCCAAGTGAACGGCCAATTTCAACATCGCTATTTTCAAGACTGTTACTGACAGGAGAAAGTGCTTTAGCCGCTTGCCGTAATATCACTTTTTGTTGCTCATTTAACGACTGCAATCTTGGGTGTTTAAGTGCACGTTCAAGCCACGAAACGTTGAACACATAGCGTGTTTCGCGTTTGGCATCGGCTGAGAATTTGACTTCCGATTGGCAATTTGCGGGAGCTTGAGAGCTGCAGGTTTTCATCCCTCCGCCCACCAGCATAAGATCAAATGGTTGATGAGTGGGTATCGATAAACTCAGGGTTTTCGCTGGCGCTGACTGCACGCTTGGGGCGATAAATAGCAAAAGAGTAAAGTAAGAAATACTTAAGCTATTGAGCAAAAAAGATAAGTTTTTTAAGCAACAATTTTTCATAGTGGCACTCAATAAAAAGTGTGCGCCATGTATTGACTCAAGGCTCATGTTACGGATAGTCTTTTAACAGGTCAATAACAAAAGACTTCAGTTTATTACATGAAAACAGCAACAACTCTTTTCCAAAGATACCACTACCGCACCTGGTATCTGTCCGAATGGTGGGACGAATAACCGCTAAACACCTTGTGTTTGGTGGAGTCTAGTCTAGCCGTCTTACTCCCCTCTCAATCATTTGATTGACGTTGCGCTTTCTGCAAAACATTAACTAATGCCATGCGTATTGACTCACGCGCAGCTTAGCCACGTCTAAAAATTCTAATAAGAGATTTATCGGGAGCTTATCATGAGAAGTTCTGTATTTTTGTGCGCTGTTTTTGGGTTAGCCTTGTCGCCCGTTGCTTTAGCTGTAGCCAATGAACTAGACAAAACAACTGAGCAATCTGCCGCAGATACGCCGGTCGAGCGAGTCGCAGTCACAGGTTCACGCCTAAAAGGGGTGGATATGGAAGGCGCCAATCCACTACAAAGTTTTACCCAGGATGACATCACTAAACGCGGTTACGAGAGTGTGAGTGAGTTTCTACGCGATCTCCCACAAGCTTCAAGTGCGGGGACTTTCTCGGAAACTGGGGGTGTAGGTGGAGCCGATGGAGCACCAGCTGGCGCATCCGGCGTCAGTTTGCGCGGATTAGGTTCAAGCTCAACCTTAGTGCTAGTCAATGGCCGAAGAGTCGCCGTTGATTCATTCTCTAATGGTTCTGACTCATTTGTGAACGTCAATTCAATCCCTTTATCTGCCATTGAACGCATCGATGTGTTAACCGATGGCGCATCGTCCATCTATGGTTCGGATGCCATTGCCGGGGTGATTAACTTTATCCTCCGTAAGGATTTTGTCGGGCATGAGCTCAGTGCCCAATATGGGGATGATACTTCCGCTCACGATGCCAGCCGTAAGAATCTGACCTACGCTGGCGGCTTTGCCACAGAAAACAGCAATACTACGGTTGTAGTCGATTATGCGACGCGAAACGCCATATTTAATAGCGATAGACCTGTTAATGTCACCTTTGAATCTAGCACTCGTATGACCATAGATGGTGAAGATTACGCTGAGTCTTGGTGTGGCGACGATACTCAAAAAAGTGGTACACGTTGCAATTATGACTATGTTATTCAACGCGCTATCCAACCTGACTTTGAGAACATAGGCACGACCTTTAATCATATTTATCGTCTAGATAATGGATTGGAGTTTTTTGCTGAAGGCATGTATCAAAAGAATACCGGTTCAGCCTATGAGGCGCCTGCGGGATATACAGTGGATGTTGCTGGTGATTCTGCCAACATTCCCCAGTATGTTCACGACATTGACATGCTAGATGGCAGTGTCAGCGACGTTATCACTGTTCGAACTCGTTTCCCTGAGCGTCGAGTACAGGAATATGACACTCAGAGCTATCGAGTCCTCGCTGGACTGCGCGGTGAACTTGCCGACTGGAGCTGGGAAACCGCGGCGAGTTATGGCAAATCTACAAACGAAATCAACAATGTTGCTGGCTATATGAATGCCACTAAACTGGATGCCGCCGTGGCGGCGGATGAATTTAATCCGTTCAATTTAGGCCGTGATAGTAGCGCTGCACAAATTGCTGCCCTGCGCGATCCCGGCATTCGTAAAGGAGAATCAGAGGTGTTGTCGCTGGATTTTAATATCAGTGGCGATCTGTTTGCATTACCCGCAGGTACAGTAAGCTCGGTTTTTGGTGGAGAGCTGCGAAAAGAGCAAATATTTGATAGGCCATCCATCAACGCCGTTAATAACGAAATTATCGGCTTAGGCGCAAGCGATGCCGAAGCAGACCGGACGCAATATGCTGTGTATGGCGAGTTTAATTTCCCCATTACCGACACCTTAGATGTGATCGCAGCTTTACGTTACGACCACTATAGTGACTTTGGTGGCGATGTTAACCCTAAAATATCAATGCGTTATCGCCCTCTTGAGGATTTAGTATTAAGGGCATCATGGAGTACAGGTTTTAGAGCCCCTTCGTTATCCCAATTAGGCGCAGGGACGTCGCTCAGCAGCCAGTATATCAATTGTGGTTCAGCTGAACCTTACAATGCCTTATGCGGTACTGCTGGCGCTGAGTTTGGCGAACTCGAGTTTGACCAAGAAACCATAGGCAATAAGGATTTATCCGCAGAAAAGTCTGCCGCCATTAACGTTGGCGTCTCTTGGAACCTCACTGAAGCACTACAATTGACCGTCGATTACTGGCGCTATGAGCACGATGATATTGTTGATATTGATGCCAACACCACCTTGGACGCCTGTATTAAAGACAGTACAAAAATCGTGACTAGCGTTGCAGAACTAGGAGATGAATTTGGCTGTGTTATTGATGGCCAAGGGGATATTAGCTTCTTACGCACTGGCTATTTTAACGTCGGCAATCAAAATACTGATGGCGTCGACTACAAGCTAGACTATCGCTTAGACACTGAAACCGCAGGTGAATTTAAGTTTTATGTTGCGGGTACTGAAACCCTATCGTTTGAAAGACAAGTGACACCTTCAACCCCAGTGGAAGATTTATTAGGGCGGTTAAGTGGCGCCTCCGAAATTGCTCGCCCTGAAAGCGTACTTGATCTAGGAACCGACTGGCAGCTCAACGATTGGAGTGCCAGTTTATCGGGTCACTACATCAGTTCATTGGGTGATGGTGACTTTAAATTTGATAACGAAACCGTCGACAGTTGGCTCACCTTCAGTGCGAGCCTTGGTTATGAGTTAAATGAACACCATAGCTTTTTGGTGTCAGTGCGTAACCTAACAGATGAAGAACCGCCCTACGCCTCCTCTCCAACCAATGGCTATGCAAGCTCAGTCCATGATTGGTTAGGCCGTCGCTGGAACGTACGTTATACCTTCAAGTTTTAATGTACTGACTTGAGGCATTGGCCGCAGCGTTTAATTGTGGCCAATGCCTTGTTCTGACCCTTTATAAAGGCACATAGGATGAAATTACCTACTGCAAGGGCAATGCCCGACGCTTTTGTTATTTTATTTTTTATCGTTTTAGCCGCCGCAATAAGCAGTTATCTGTTTCCTGCGGGTTGGTTTGCTATGGTCGATATCGTTGATAGCGCTGGCAACATCACTCAAAGAATCGATCCACAACAGTTTTTCATGACATACGATAACGCGCATCATGTCAGTCTATTTTCAGCTAACGACAAAACGGGGCTGACCAATTTTGCCTTCGACGGCATGACATCAGGCGATCGCATGGGCTCGGCCGTTGGCGTCATGGCATTTATCCTTATCGTGGGGGGTGCCTTTGGTGTCGTCATGGACACAGGCGCCATTACGCAATGCATTATGGCGATGATCACCAAACTGCAGCGCAGCCAAGTATTACTGATCCCATTACTGTTTATAATATTTTCATTAAGCGGCGCGATATACGGCATGAGTGAAGAGGCCATTGCATTCTGCATTGTTCTGTTGCCGCTTTTTCAGGCTTTAGGTTACTCAGCAGCAACTGTGGTCATGGTCACCTACTTATCCACCCAAATTGGATTTGCTACCTCGTGGATGAATCCATTTAGCGTGGCCATTGCGCAAGGGATAGCCGGTGTACCTTTAATGTCTGGCGCTGGTTTACGGATTGCGGCTTGGTTTGTTTTCACTGTTGTCGGCTTAATTTTTACCCTGCGCTACGCTAAAAAACATCGCTCAACAGTAGATACCACACTCGTGCAAGCTAATGATAAACCATTGAATAACCAATGTTCTTCCTTTGACATTCTCGTGTTGCTTTGTTTACTCGGCGTAATTATGTGGGTGATTTGGGGAGTGGTAAGCCAAGGCTATTATATTCCGCAAATCGCCAGTCAGTTTTTTGCACTGGCATTGGTTGTTGGGCTGATTGCCGTTATTTGGCGGAAACGTAGCTTGAACCAAATCTCAAGTGCCTTTCAAAAAGGCGCCAGTGAACTGTTACCCGCCGCGATGATTGTGGGATTCGCCAAAGGTGTGGTGTTATTGCTTGGCGGCGATGACCCACAACAGCCCTCTATTCTTAACACTGCCTTACATTATGCCGGCGAGTCCTTGGCAACGTTACCTGATGTCACCTCTGCCATTGTTATGTATATATTTCAATCTATTATGAATTTCTTTGTCGCATCGGGTTCCGGTCAAGCCGCCCTGACCATGCCTATCATGGCGCCGCTTTCCGATATAGCAGGCGTCACCCGCCAAGTATCAGTGCTTTGTTTTCAGCTTGGTGATGGACTGACAAATTTAGTGATCCCCACTTCAGCCTCATTAATGGGCTGTTTAGGTGTGGCTAAAATTTCATACGCTCAATGGCTTGCGCTTATTTGGCGCTTTCAATTATTGCTGACCTTGATGGCCAGTACCGTCATCTTATTTGCCGTTATTACAGGATATAGCTGATGTTAACTTTAATCCGTAACGCCGCCGTTTATGCGCCGCAGTTTTTAGGGCTACGCGACGTGTTATTTTGCGAGGCGAAAGTCCTTAAAATCGCCCCCGTCATTGATCTTAAGCATGCAGACTTAGTCACAATAATCGAAGCCAATGGCCGCCCTTTAATCCCAGGTTTAGTGGACCCCTTAGTACATATCACAGGCGGTGGCGGTGAAGGCGGTTACCACACGCGTACCCCAGAGATGCAACTAACAGATGCCAGCCTTGCTGGGGTCACTACGCTCGTCGCAGCATTGGGAACCGACGCCATTAGTCGCAGCTTGAACGAACTTGTCGTCAAAGCGAAAGCGCTCACATATGAAGGCTTGTCTGTCTTTTGCTACACAGGCTCTTACGAGTACCCCGTAAAAACCCTTACTGGCGATATCACCCAAGATCTGGTGTTACTCGACAATGTTATTGGTGTGGGTGAGATTGCAATTGCAGATCACCGAGGATCGCAACTCACTGCGCCAGAACTCGCCAGAGTCGCAGCGCAAAGCCGCGTCGGTGGCATGCTCAGCGGTAAAGGCGGCATAGTGTTTGTGCATGTGGGCGATGGTGCAACTGGTATCCAAATTTTGCATCACATCGCGCAGCAGTCTGATATCCCTTTAACGCAGTTCTATCCCACTCACATGAATCGCTCCCAACAGCTATTAGAGCAAGGGCTTGAATTTGCACGACAAGGTGGGGTTATCGATTTCACGACGTCGACTAATACTCAATATTTAAACGAGGGTGAAATCGCGGTCGTTGATGCGGTCCATTTTGCAATCTCGCAAGGTATCAACTTGAGTCAAATCAGCTTAAGTTCCGACGGTAATGCTAGCCTGCCTGTATTTAATGCTGACGGAGAGTGTATTGGAATAGAAATGGGTAAAGTCAGCAGTCTATTTGAAGCGCTAGTGGCTTTAATTAACAGTGGTTTACCCCTAGAACAAGTGCTTCCTTTAGTGACCTCAAATGCCGCTCGTGTGCTCAAGCTAAAAAGTAAGGGTGGGATAAGCGAAACACACGATGCCGACTTTGTGTTATTAACGGATAACTTTAATATCGATAAAGTATGGAGCAAAGGGCAACTACTCGTTGATGAAGGTAACGCACTGAAATGGGGAACATTTGAATCGCAGTAACTCAATAATGGCGCACGCCGCGCGCGTGCACCACACTCATAAACCGTGTGCAATGCGAGTAGATTACCCGCAAACAGAGCGTATCAAGCACATTTTCTCAAGGTGAAAGAGTTTGCATTGCTAAGCGCACTCCGATCATCGCTGATTGACTGACATTTTAAAACGCGTAACGTTACGCCATCGAGATCCGAACTGCACCATTACAGTTACCGCGCTTCAGCCAAACTATCCCATAAAAACTGGGCATCTTATTGCCCTATTTAGGAAAAGTATTTTGTATTCGGCTGATTAACGCCACAGCCAAACAACTTGTCTCTATGCTATTTGCAGGTATTGGACATACAAGATACGCGTAGCGGCGTTAGATTAACCATCTGATATAGATGAAAAAGCCATTTCTGTATCTATTATAGTGTCTTGCTTACTCTTATTATCCCCTTTCCTTTCAAGCCCAAGAACACTGCGAACTTGGGCTGCTAATCCGATTAGGATTAGCAAAGAAAGCCTGCTGTAGCGCGCATAAAATGCAGTTTAACTTAGAGCGCAGGATGTTTAACTTGGGTCACAATAAGCTATACCATGACTTCAGCGATCTGCTCCATCGAGCCAACACTCTTAAGTCGATACTTTTTCACAGACGCAGTCTACACATGTTGGGAAGAGATTTTGAATAATACAAAAGGTAGTCTGTTTATGGTTGCTGCTATGGCAGCATTTTCTATTGAAGACATGCTCATCAAATCTGCAGCAGAAACCACCTCTATCGGCATCATTTTAGCGTTATTTGGCCTTGGTGGAATGTTGATATTTATACTATTAACTTGGCGCAAGGGCGAAACTGTGCTTCACCCTGCGGCATTGTCGAGACCCATACTGTTACGCGCACTGTGTGAAGTTATCGGCCGATTCTGTTTTGCTTTAGCTATCACCTTAACGCCACTCTCGAGTGCATCCGCTATTTTGCAAGCCACACCTCTGATAGCCATGATTGGCGCAGCCTTGTTGTTCGGTGAACAAGTCGGTCATAAAAGATGGCTTGCGGTATTGGTTGGTTTTGTGGGCGTACTGATGATCATTCGCCCAGGGCTTGATGGCTTTGAAGCTACCTCTTTATTTGCCGTTATCGCTACCTTAGGTTTTGCAGGACGCGATTTAGCAACCCGTGCCGCATCACCCGTGTTATCTAACATGCAACTCGGGGTGTATGGCTTTTTTGTGTTAATTCCGACAGGCTTAGCCATAATGATGTACCAAAATGAGCCCTTACAGTTTAGTACCACTGCGGCAACACAAATTCTGGGAGCCATCGTCTTTGGTGTCATGGCCTACAATGCGCTGACAATCGCTATGCGCGCTGGAGATGTCTCAGTAGTCAGCCCCTTTCGGTATACACGTTTACTGTTTGCCTTAGCGTTAGGCATATTGATATTTGGAGAATCACCAGATTTACTAACACTTCTAGGGAGCTTACTCATAGTATTAAGTGGCGGCTATACCTTAATCCAAACGCGTAAAAGAACCACGACGAATAACATACCGAATGCGGCATGAAATGAGTAAAACAACAACGTAAGTTGAAATCTCGGCTAAATTCTTCGCAAGTAGACAGACTCGACAAGGCGCAGAAACAAGCGCGATACACTCAACACAGATTCAGCCTTATGACACCAACATAACGAGTAACTTCCTTATTGAATCTGTCCAAGCGGCGCTGCGAGGACGGCGTTAGTCATCTTATTGTGAACGACAGTAGTTGATGTTGGTTACAGCAAGTGCCTGTGGTTTTAATGCAATACTGCATTCCAATGGCGGCGCAATTGTCTCTAAGGGGCCGCAATGTCCCACACCATAAGTCGCAAACTGATTGGGGTTAATGTCAGCATGGAAGAACTGATTCGGAACCCGCACCTTTAAACCACTGTGTTCGCCCAAAGAGTCGGTTAATTGATCGCCGATACTCATTAGCCAAAATACCTTCCGTTCAGCTTCCAGCGCCTCGCGCACAATATCTTTATATGCAACATTGGGTGCTGGTGTGGGTAAATTACTGCACACCAGCTGTTTGGTGTTGCGTGAAAAATAGGTGAACCTATCTACGACCTTAGCATCAAGGCCCATGTTATTTTCAAGCCAATACTGAGTGGGTTTAGCACTTTGGTTTTCACAATTACGGGCCGTGACAAAATAACAATCAACACCGTCTTTAAAACACCATTGTTTAGCAAAATCAACCATGCCCTGAATTACAGGCCCCTTACCCGTTGGGTCGGAATCAATTGCAGCGCTAAACTCCAGTGTATTATCGATATCAAACATCAATGCCGGTATTTTTTTCTGCTGTTTGAGTGCATCGATTAAGCCGCTTTTTTTAAAGGACCACATCAGATCATCTAACCGTTTGCGCAAGGTTTCAATATCAGTTGCATACTGAGATTGGGCACCATACTGAGAAAAACCTGCACTATCCTGCGTGAGCTGATAATAGTTTTGGTCATCGCTATTGGTCATCAATGGGCTGGGTGCGGGCACAGTGATGGGCTTGCAGTTATTGCCATCAGCGTCGCACTGCGCATCTAAACAGATTTTCTCGGAACCGCTGTATTGATTCACCGCCCCAATACGCACATCTAATTGCGATTTATCGCGGGTCAACTCGCGGTACAAACTGAGCGGGTCTGGTGTTGTTGAATGAGCACTACATCCACTGAGAAAACTGGATATCAGCAGTAATAAAATAACTTGTTTCATCGTGATACTCCGATAACAGAGTGATAGTGAAAAACCGCGCCGATTTAGCACGCGGTTCTTTACTGGCAATTAAAAGCCGGTTAATGACTCAATAAACGAAATGGCATTAACATGCTTTGAGATCTGCTAATACATGATCTGCTGCCTGAAATGCCAACGCTGCCAAAGTGAGGGTGGGATTTCCCGTCGCAACCGTTGGAAACACACCGCTACCGACTAAAAACAGATTGCTATGATCCCAAGATTGCTGGCGAGGATTCACCACCGACGTATCTTTACAGTCCCCCATTCGATACGTCCCCACAATATGTCCAGCACCGTAAAACGTAAAATTGTTGCCCTGATATTCAAAATTATTCGACGTCACCTCACGCTTATCACCATAGAAAACCGGCGCAGGCGGAGCCTTGGTATATTCGCGCGCACCAAGGGCATCAAAGAGTTTGGTCGAAATATCTTTAGCCGAGACAAATGCGTTGCGCACATAATCTTCGCGGACTCGGTAGGTTAATTTTGGGCGCGGTAAACCTAAATTATCAGTCAAGGTCTCAGACAGTTCGACACGGTTTTCCGGATCAGGCAATTGCTCAATTAGATAGCCCATACGAATTTGCCGAGTGTAAATACCATTTAAGGTATTCACCAACGAGGCGCCAAATAAGCTGCTATTTGCGGGCATTGCCGGGTCAAAGCGCAATGGAATACCCTGTTGATTGACAGAATCCCCATTTAATTGCGAATTATTTTGCCCAAATACAAAATCAGCTAAAGTCGTGAATGGATCGTTCGCAGCCCACTGCCAACCCTCATTGCCGATTTCAATACGATAGGCGGCACGGTCTTTACGAAAGGCGCCATCGCGTAAACTTTCAATGCCCGCAGTAGATAGAGGTCCTCGAAAACCATAGACAGGATCTTTCGCCAATCCCCAGGCCAAATACATGATGTGATCCATCAAATTACGCCCCACTTGATCGCTATGGTTGGCGACACCGTTCGGACAGGCTTTATTACGCTTAGACATGAGCAATAATTTTGGTGTCTCAATCGCGTGAGCGGCAATCACATATTTTTTAGCCGTAACAGTACCGCCGCCCGTTGCTACCCCTCCGTGAGTTTGATAGGTCACATAATCAATACCAACAACATCCTTTGTGTTTTCATCCACTTGAATATTTGTCGCAACGTGACGATAAAACACATCAACATTGCCGGTTTGCAATGCTCGTCCGAGCGTCACAGTGGCATCGTATTTGGCTTGGATTGGGCAAATAGGAATACAATTCGTATTACCCGCACATTGACGGCGTTCACCCGGTAATGAATTACGCCCCTGAGGGGTTGGCGTGACTGACAATTGAATATTGTCGTACACCATATCGCTCACCGCTTGTTCGTATTGTTGATCCACTAAAGATGAAACAATACCAGGCATGGGATAATCGTAATTCACGCCATAAACGCCATCCGGTGAAACATTAAATCCTCGATAAAGCTGATCCATCGCCTCTTTGTCACCCGCCACGCCAATCTCATTGGTCGCCTGTTCATAGTAAGGAACCAGCGCCTGATAAAATTGTTTTCCACCGGGCCAATCCACGCCCTGCTTATACTGGGTTTGCAATTCAAAATCATTGGGCAATAGATGTAAACTGGTTCCTAGCCAATGCCAAGTTGTGCCGCCGCCAATGCGCTCATAAGAACTGGCAAAAGCAAACTTTGCTTCAGGACTGTCAGGTTTCAAATGCTCTGGTTGCGGCGTGTAGTCAAAATAACATTGCTTTGGATTGCGCCATGCGCCAATTTGCAACACGGTATAACGCGGCACATTCTCCTTCGCAGGATCAGGCAGTCCGAGTGGATTATCCGCCGTCGATGCCGCTGGATTTTGCGTAGTAGGAGGATAAGGTGATTCAGGTGTTTTGGCATTGGCTTTAAAAAAGGTTTCCATGTAACCACTGCGGTCAACAGGCACTTCCTGCCCTGCTTCGAGGATTAATACTTTTTTCCCCGCCATCCCCAGTTGATAAGCCATGATAGAGCCCGCAATACCAGAGCCCACAATAATAACATCGTAATTGGTTTGCGCGCTCATACTGCACCTCCTTGATGACCCGTATATGCCGACAGTGCTGCGGGTGGTTTTGCCCAATAGCCGTAACGATAATTTGAATCCCCCATAGGATGAGCCTGCATAACTTGCCAGACTAGACCCGTGGTATAACTTTTTGCCGAAATCATATCGCTAACCGTGGTCTCCGGATCTTTATCCGTCGCGGGAATAATGGTTGGCCATGCACCTGAGTACCACATAAAAATCAATTTACGACAGGCCAACACAAAATTCGTCCCGTTGTCTGGCGCCAGCATTTGCGTGCCAATTTGTTGATCTGATAATTGCAGCGCTTTTAACGCCGCATATTTTTGCAGAATAGTAGTCACTAAGGTTGGGTCCTTCGATTCTTCGGTTATTTTTTGCGTAAATACAGGTAAGTATTCGGATTTAATATCCACGGGATCCAACGTCGGGGCAATAATACTGGTTGCAAAGCCGGTTAATACCGCGCTCAAACCAATAAAATTATTCATAGTGTCGGCAGTCGCGCCTGTAATATCAGTCATGATGAGTTCCTTTCATAAATTATTGCGCGCGTTGCAGCAAGTAAGTGAAATCAGCAAAATTACCGTTAGTGGTTGCCGCATTATTGTGACAAGCCATACAGCTGCTTGATGTTTGCTTTACCGAACCCTGTATATAAGTTTCGAGCGTGGTGTTCGCTAAAAATGAGGGAGCAGGCACGCCCGTTGGATCGGTGGGATTTTTAGCATCGGTAGGCCATTGCGTACTGACCAATTCGTAATTCATCCATACCGATCCCGGCACGACAGCGTCGAGTGCAGCGTGATAACTGGCATTTAAGGCTTTAGCGTCGGCAGTGATAGGAATGACGCGTTCCACTTGAGTTGGTTTAGTGTGCGGATTTGCCGGATCCCACGGGCGTGCAGGAGGTTCATTAACTTTGCAGTCAGTACATTTAGCATCGTAAAAATTATATGCCGACAATGATGCAGACTCACCTTGGGTTGGCGCGTTAGCAACATGCTCAAAGGTAGACCAAATCCATTGTGGTTCACCTGTGGTTTTGTGAGCAATGTGAAACCCGACTAAACCGACTTGTTCAAGCGCACACGCGGGCTTGACCCCATGTTGCTCTTCGGGATTGTTATAAACTAGCGCATAAGTCGTATAGTAGTTCGTCGCATCAAACTTGCCGCCCATTTTTATCCATGAGGCCTTAAGCATGATAGAACCTACCTGCCCGGTTTTACTGTCGCTCGCGGTAAAATCAACATCGGCATTAAACTGTTTCTGGCCTTTTTTACTGTAGAGGTTATTGTCCAAAATAAAATTGAACATGGTTTCATTGGTTAATATTTCATAACGGGTATAAAGCCCGTTTTGATCAATCAATGGACCTGTTGTAAAAGGCTCGCCACTTTCATCCAACACATTCGGGGTCTTCCCTACTTGCGTTAAATAAATAGTCCCTTGAGGAATGGACTTGGGATCAATACTTTTGCAAACATCCGGCACATTATTGGACTGATCCCACCCAGGTGGTTTTACGCCATCGGGTAAAAAAATCTCCCGGCTTTCCTTCCAATGGAGCCACACGACTGGCTGGTTCGTTTTTTGCCCAATGGTGGACATGGTATTGGGTGTACCATCGGCATTGGCAGGCCAATTCAGTGCGATAAAGGATTGCCAAGAAAAATCATCAAAATCATGTTGCAAACTCTCAAGAGAGAAAGGCGGTTTTGCAGCGATTTCCAATGGTATAACCGGGCTTAAGGTTGGTAAACTTGCGGCGGCTTTGGTAACGGCTGGCGATTCCGCTTGCACGGTCGCACTCATACACAAGAACAACGCGCTATAACTAAAGTATTTGATATACATGAAATTAACTCTCCTTGTTGTTGAAACTTATCACTCACCATCATTACTGCTATAGAAACGATTAATCCTCTGTTGTTTGCCTAAGGTGCATAAGCCAGCCGAACTCTGCTATATAACAGTGTGATGACTTCATCACGGACTCGTTCGATGCATAAAACACGTTCGATGCAAAAAATCGCAGTTTAGCTTGCTTTAACCTTACTTTGACAACGAAAAACATAAGTACTCAGCAGCATCTCTGCATACCTAGCGCCGATATCAAGGTACAAGTCGCGTGCAGGACTTAGCCTCTGCCAAGTCCAGATAAATAGGTGTGCATAATGCGATTTTAGTTTGTTTTTTTGAGCGCTCCCGCTGGTCTACAGAACAGATCTGAAGCGACTTATATGGATAATGATGAACGTCTTTCATTGAAAATCCTTTTCATGACAGCGTGTTATCACGATACCTTGAGCCTAGATAATTCAATTAACACCAGATGCTTAATTGAAATCCTATTAGCTCCGTGAAGGATAAGATATACCTACATTTTTACAGTGAAACTAATTCTATTCTGGTAGAAGAAAAGTTACCTTCTGAAAACATGCTAAGTTAAAAAAATTGTATACAATTGACTTATTGTCAAGTTTGAAACGGGAGATTTGTTGGATTTGCAGAAAGGAAGAGGCTGCACTCAAACTAAGGTATGGCTACTTGGTAAAGCGTTCTTAAAAAATTAACGCCACTGTTGCACGCCACTGATAGAACCTTCATGATCTCGTAAGTAAGTATCATTCACGGCAAACTCAATTCCCTCAAAACCTGAAAGGTAAAACTTCTTCCGTTTTACCTAAAGATTTTAATAGAACTCTCTGTACATATCCGGCGTCATATAAACTTCAACCCAAGTGTCATTAACGCAGGGCAAGATCGTGAATATATTTTAACCGTTTTGACCCCAATTTGACGGACGGTGTCGATTATGATCTTATGCTCTCTTTTTCTTATAGAGAGCATCAGAGCATGTACCTTGAAGCCTTCACGTCTCATTTCAACTCGATTGCTGGGGCCGAAGGCTGGTCAGAAATTCATGACTATGCTGTCGGACATCATAACTGGTTTAAAGAAAAGGGAATTCTGACCGAAGGTGTCCCTGTCGATAACACCATTGCACGTATTATCTCTCGTATCGAGCCGGAACAGTTCCGACTGTACTTCGCCAATTGGATGCGAGCCATTTATGAGATGAGTGATGGCCATCTTATTGCTATCAATGGTAAAACGCTTCGTGCCCCATACAATCGTGAAGAGCGGCGCTCAACCATTCATATGGTCAATGCGTTTGCCTGTGCCAATAAAGTGGTGCTGGGGCAAGTAAAAACTGCAAATAAATCCAATGAGATAACCGCAATCCCAGCACTGCTCCAGTTGTTAGATATAGAAGGAGCACTGGTATCAATCGACGCTATGGGTTGCCAGACAGAGATTGCAACGCAGATAGTCGAGCAAGGAGGTGACTACTTATTTGCAGTGAAGGTGAATCAAAGTTCATTACATGAGGCCGTGGTTAGTGCTTTCAGTGAAGCGCGCAACAATCCTCTTGATGGACTCGTTATTGAGAAGAATAGAGGCCGTATCGAGGCAAGAGCCTACTATGTAATGCCTGCAAGCCAGCTCCAAGCTAAATTCTCTAAGTGGATGAAATTGAACACATTAGGTATGTGTTTGAGTTATCGGCATACGAAAGGGAAAGAGGCGCAGCTGAGCTACCGTTACTATATCAGTTCAGCCACACTCGATGAGCAACAGTTAGCCGATTCAGTTCGTGGTCATTGGGGTATTGAGAACTGCTTACACTGGGTGCTAGATGTCTCAATGTAAGAAGATAGTTGCCAGATTTATCAACATCATGGGGCTGAAAATTGGGCCATGCTTAGGCAAATATCACTGAATATGCTTAGGGCTGAACCTTCTAAAGGAAGCATTCCTGCGAAACAGAAAAGAGCTTGGATGAAACCTGAATATTTAGAATCGGTTCTATTAGCAGGGTTGCAGCTGGACGAATTTTAAACACTCATGCGGTTGCCCTGGTCATTAACGCCTTTGACCATACCTTCGTCACTTGGAATAAAAGTAATATTGTGCTCTGGACTAATGATATACAGTTCTTTCTCATGTGGAATACGAGCTGGCATAACAGAAAGTAAATGGAAACCTGCTAAAGCATCAAATTCAATACGAGCCTTACGCGGCTCTGAAATATTAAAATAAATTTTTGATGATGGAACGCTATCTGTATCAGAGCCGTCTTTATCCCGTCCCCGTACTATTGCATTAGCAATATTATCTTGAATTAACAGACTGAAACGTCTCAGATCAGTGAGTCCATCTTTAATCTGAATTTCGATCAGTTTTAAAAAATTTTCGGTTAACCAGCCTTTTGCAGCCATTGCTTCATCAGGGGTAATAGGCACAATTTGTAAAATTATAACCGACTCGTCAGCACTTTTAAGTTTTGGCTCTTCAGTCATCAAAGTTGTAAGAAAACAATCTGGCTGATTGACTAATGGTCTTTTGAAGTCAATCATCTCACCGACTGTAAGATGTATTTCTTGTGTTAATACGTAAGTAGCAAGTCCATTAAGCATTGAAATAGGCCATTCTGGCGCTGTTTCATCATTTGATTTCAAACGAAAAGTCAGCTCAAAGCCAAATTGCTTAAATCCTTCAGTAACATACAACCAATGCGATACTGGATCCGTAATGTGATAAGCAGAAATACAATCAAGCGGTTGATCTCCACCAAGATCAAACGGAATTTCTGGTTTGAACTCAACGGCAGTGATATCGCCATACACATTTTTTATCATTTCTTGCATTTAAAAAACCTCACTATTCCATGTTAAATATATCCTAACCTGCGTAATTTTAGGCTCGAACAAGGCAGAGTCAATAATACGATATAAGTAAATAACATAGTCTGTAAACTGAACGTATTCGCAAAACACATTAATAAACATAAAATTGAACAGTAGGTATTTAATTACTGAAGTTAATTGTCAAAATTAACACAATATCGATCAAATCACTAAGAAAGCCTCTCCTGTAGATTTATCTTGGGCTCAAATCCTCCCCCTAATAAACAGAATAATCACGCATTGATACATTATACGTTTGAATTAATTTTTAGCTCTTAAGCTTTCTCCGCAAATTATGTTTGAAATATTGATAAGAATTTGCTGATACCACATTTTGCGCGCATTATTTTACTCCAGTAAATTTAACGGTTAAAAACCATCTCTAATTCATGACATAACCGAACAGGATAACCTGAATAATATGCTTATATTCAATGCTTTATACCAGTAAACTCTGTTGCTGCACCTTTGTTCTTGCGAGCAATCCACCAAAAGTAGTTATCACCTTTCAATATATGACTGTTGCTCAACTGAGTCTGAACCTCTACCTGTTATAGACGATAACACTAAATGACCGACGAATATCGCGCGGTCATTTTTTATCCCCATAAACCTGACGAACATCAAAGATCTGCAGCGCAATTTGTATCACACTCAACATTAGCGTAACCAAATTAACGATTCGTACATCAATCATTATTCGTCAGGCAAAGTCCTCGCACTCTGCCGATTCAAGGAGAGGTAAAATGTGTAAAGACTGCGGCTGCTCCCTTACCCGCCACGATCATGATCATCTAGGCGCGCATGCCCATAGCCATGAGCATAATCATGACCATTCACATACTCATGAGCATAGCCATCAAGAGTTACACACCAATCCTCAGTTAAACGATAAAAAAACCTTGTCTGTGATCCATAAGATTTTAGATAAAAATGATGTCGAAGCAGGTCATAACCGCGCCCACTTTGAGGCACATAACATTACTGCCTTCAACATCATGAGTAGCCCGGGCAGCGGTAAAACGACCCTTTTAGAAAATCTCAAAGAATACACCAAGCTCAACTATGCGGTGATTGAAGGCGACTTAGAAACCTCCCGCGATGCCGACCGCCTCATCGCTAAAGGCATTAAGGCCTATCAAATTCAAACGGGCAGCGCCTGTCACCTCGACGCCTTTATGGTGCACGGTGCCCTACATCATTTACCACTTGAAGGGCTCGATATTTGCTTTGTCGAAAACGTCGGTAATCTTGTCTGCCCAGCCAGTTATGACGTAGGTACACACAAAAATATCGTGCTGCTATCAGTGCCTGAAGGCGATGATAAGATTGAGAAATATCCCGTGATGTTCCGCCGCGCCGATGTTGTGTTTATCACTAAGTGCGATCTACTGCCCTATTTTGATTTCAAGATGGACGAAGCCAGAGCGCAGCTTAAAAAACTCAATCCAGCAACTCAAATTATTGAAGTCTCAATTAAAGATGGCGACTCCATGCAGGCTGTAGCCGCTTGGCTTAAAGACAATATTCGAGGTGCACAATAATGTGCTTGTCCATACCTTCCCAAGTAGTGGCGGTCGATATTGAGCGCCAGAGCGTCACGGTCGACACCTTAGGCGTGCGCCGCGATGTCAGCAGTCATTTGATGAATGAACCGCTGGAGATTGGCGACTATGTGCTGATCCATATTGGTTTTGTGATGAACAAAATCGATAAGGAAGACGCGCAGCAAAGCATTGACCTATATAAAGAAATCGTCACTAAACTCGAAAACGAAGCCATACACTGATCATCAACAATGCAAGATTGAGTAGCAAGGCACGCACCCTATCGAGTGCACCGAGGAAAGAGCATGCTTGAACTAAAACACCTCTATCAAAGCTTTCGCGATCCCCAAACGATTGCCAATTTAGCGCGTGATATTCAGTTGACCGCTAAATTAGTTAAGCAACCAATCAATATCATGGAAGTCTGTGGCGGTCATACTCACACTATTATGAAATACGGCTTACTGGATTTACTGCCTGATAATATTGAGTTTATCCACGGTCCAGGTTGTCCTGTGTGCATTATGCCGAAAGAGCGCATTGACCAAGCGGCGGCGCTGGCCTCCCAAGAAAATGTCATCTTAGTCACGCTAGGCGATATGATCCGTGTGCCCGGCTCTAAGGGTTCCTTAGCCAGCTTTAGGGCGAAAGGCTGCGATATTCGGCCGATTTATGATCCCTTAGATACGCTCAAAATTGCCCGCGATAATCCCGATAAAACCGTGGTGTTCTTCGCCATTGGCTTTGAAACCTCAACCCCAATGACAGCAATTTTGTTACAACTGGCCGAACAAGAAAAACTCGAAAATCTACTGTTTCATATCAATCATGTATTAGTGCCACCCGCAATTGATGCCGTGATGCACGACCCAAAAGCGAGGGTCAACGCCTTTATCGGCCCAGCCCATGTAAGCGTGATCAGTGGCGCAAAAATCTATCGCAGCACAGTCGAAAACTATGGCACGCCCTTAGTGGTGGCGGGATTTGAGCCCGTCGATGTGATGGAGTCGATTTTACGGATTGTGCGCCAAAAAGCCGCAGGTAAAGCGGAGCTCGATATCCAATACAGCCGCGCAGTATCGGAGGACGGCAACCTCACGGCGCAGGCCAAAGTAAATCAATTCTTCAATGTCAGACCGCAATTTCGCTGGCGTGGACTAGGCCCAATCCCCAATTCAGCGCTGCAGCTTAAACCCGAATATGCCCACAGAGACGCCGAACTGCGCTTTAAAGACCGCCTACCCGTGAAGGAAATTGACGATCATAAAGCCTGTCAGTGTGGTGATATTCTTCGTGGGCTTGCTAAACCAAAGGACTGTAAAGTGTTTGGCCGCGGCTGCAATCCCGAAACGCCCTTAGGCAGTTGCATGGTCAGCTCCGAAGGTGCTTGCAATGCCTATTACCGCTATCAAGGTATCGATATCAAGGAACCACATCATGGTTGATACGTTAAAAGATAAATCCATTCAACTCAGCCACGGCGGTGGCGGCAAAGAAATGAATAAACTGATCCGCGATCTGTTTTTTGCCGAGTTTGATAACCCTATCCTTCGAAGCGAAGAAGACGCCGCAAAACTCGATTTGCACGGTGCCAACGCCTTTACTACTGACTCTTTCACCGTATCCCCTTTATTTTTTGCCGGCGGCGATATCGGCAAACTCGCCATCGCAGGCACAGTCAACGATCTCGCTATGATGGGCGCAGAACCTCAGTATTTGAGTTGTAGTGTAATCATAGAAGAAGGCTTTTCTATCAAGGATTTAACGACGATTGTCCGCAGCATGGCAAAAGAGCTCAAACAAAGTGGTGCACGGATTGTCTGCGGCGACACTAAAGTCGTACCCAAGGGCTGCGCCGATGGTTTATTTATTAATACCTCAGGCATTGGTCGCATCTTGCGTCCCAATATTTCCGCGGCGAATGTCACCGTGGGCGATGCCATTATTGTTTCCCGTGATATTGGTTGCCACGGCGCAGCGATTTTAATGGCGCGTGAAGGACTCACGCTCGAATCAGCATTACAAAGTGACTGCGCCACGCTCTGGCCGATAGTCGAGCAATTGATTGCCGCCAATATTCCCATTCATGCGATGCGAGATGCGACTCGCGGCGGCTTATCGGCAGTACTGAACGAATGGGCTATTGCCTCCAATGTTGGTATCACAGTGAATGAGGCCAGTATTCCCGTCAGCGATGAAGTCAAAGGTCTGTGCGAACTATATGGTTTCGAAGCCATGGATCTTGCCAACGAAGGCACTTTCATCCTCGCCGTCCCCAACGACATCGCCTTAGGTGCGCTCGAAATCATGCAACGCTTTGGCCACTGTGAGCATGCAGCGATAATCGGCACTGTGAGTGATGAACTCGTGGGGAAAGTCGTGCTAAGAACGCCTTGGAATACCAAGCGTTATCTCGATCTTCCCCAAGGTGAACTGCTGCCAAGGATTTGCTGATGCACGAATATTCAATTGTGAGTGCCCTGATTGAGCAATGTGAACAGCATGCGCTGGTCAATCACGCCGCTAAAATCACCCGAGTGGATATCAAACTGGGGGTGATGAGCGGGGTTGAACCTAGCCTGCTGCAAACCGCCTTCGATACCTTTAAGCTCGATGGCATTTGCAAAGCTGCCCAGCTCAATATCCAAATTCAGCCGCTAGTAATACTTTGCCAAGACTGCCAGAGCGAATCCGTGCTGAGTGAGCGCACCATCGTCTGCCCTGCGTGTCAAAGCTATCGCACCCGCGTACTCGATGGCGAAGATATGCTACTGATGCAACTTGAGATGGAACAAGATGAAGATTAAATCCTTCATTTGTAATCTGCATTGTTAACAACAGCAGAGTCGATAAAGATTTCAATCAATAAAGAGTTCTATCAGCAAGAATATTCCTCAAAAAAATGGCTTTGAGCAATCAGCGCTCAAAGCCATTTTAAACCACACTATTTTCAGTCACGCTACATCAGCTGTAGATAGAAGCTTCACCCTCTGGGCGCGTCTTGAGCAACCGCAGGAACCACATATACTGCTCTGGATAAGCTAATATAACTTGCTCGACCACTTTGTTCAGCGCCAACGCCTCGTTTTCCTTGCCTACCATGTCTTCAGGCGCTACGACCGTCATCACAGTGAGATCAAACTGACGTGTCGCTTGGTTGTAACCAATCTTTACAGGTAGCACTTGGGCATTACCCGCCTGCGCTAAACGCCCAACGACAGGCAGCGTTGCTTTCACTGTGCCTAAAAAAGGCGCAAACACGCTTTGTTCTGGGCCTAAATCTTCATCGGGAAGGTAAAAGAAACTGTTACCGCGCTTAAGCTCGGCTAATAACGCCCGAATCCCCGCCTCACGCATATATACATGGCCACCACAGCTGCTACGCACACGATTACTAAACCAATTGAATAAGCCGTTTTTATGGGCTTTGGCCATCGTCACCATAGGTAACTCTAGGTTAAGGCGTAAGCCGGCATAATCGATTGGCCACACATGGGGCATGATGAAAATGATCGGTTGCCCCGCCGCTTGTGCTTTCGTCACATGCTCAAAGCCGATTAAATTCACTCGACGACGCAAATGGGCTTTTGAGCGCACCAGCAATTCGCCTTGAGCTAACAAGACTAAAACGAAGTTTTGTACGTTCACACGGATTAACGCTTCGATCTCGGCGGCAGATTGTTCAGGAAAGCACGCTCTTAAGTTTGCTCTTGCAACACTAATGGGCTTTTTGGCAATCGGCATCACTAATCTTGCCAATAATCTTGCAATGGGATCACGCAGCCATGCGGGCATAAGTCCAAAAATCACTAATAGACCAATCGCCAACCAAGTGGCCCAGTATTTAGGGTGTAATAAGGCGAGTTTAAAGCGACGGTCGAAATGTTTGGGCTGTCTTGACAAAGAATTCACCTCAGACAGTGGATAGAAATAATGGAGATATTGCACAAAAAAATAAACAGGAAAGCCACTCTCTAAGGAGTGGCTTTCCCATCAAACAAACGAAATTACTTACCCGTGTTTGCTGCTTCTACACGAGTTTTCAGCTTTTGGCCGGGACGGAAAGTCACGACACGACGAGCAGAAATTGGGATATCTTCGCCTGTTTTTGGGTTCCTTCCCGGTCTTTGATTCTTGTCCCTAAGGTCAAAGTTGCCAAAGCCAGATAACTTGACCTGCTCACCACTTTCAAGTGCGCCCCGAATCTCTTCAAAGAACGACTCAACCATCTCTTTAGCGACACGTTTGTTCATTCCGAGTGTTTCAAAAAGATGTTCTGCCATTTCGGCTTTGGTAAGTGCCATACTTTAATCCCTCAACGATGCGTTGAACTCGGACTTAAGGGCAGAAACGACTGAACCAACGGTCTCAGCAATCTCTTTTTCCTCAAGCGTACGAGTAGTGTCTTGTAATGTAAGTGCTATCGCCAGGCTCTTCTTGCCAGGTTCAACACCTTTACCTAAGTATACATCGAACAAGTTTATGCCAACCAACTGATTTTCGCCAACTTTTCTTATCAATTTCATTACATCACCTGCAGATACACTCTCATCTACTACGACGGCGATGTCACGACGATTAGCTGGAAACTTAGATACAGCTTGGGCTAGCGGCAAACTGGTATGCAATAAAGCATCCAATTCCAACTCAAAAACGATGGTTTTACCATTGAGTCCAAAAGGCTTCTCCAAACTAGGATGGATTGCACCTATATGACCGATCACTCGATCATTTCTCAATATTTCAGCACATTGCCCCGGATGGAGAGCAGAATGCGTCGCTACTCTAAAGCTAAATTCTGATGCGGAAACTGTCAAGCCGATAATTGCTTCTAAATCACCTTTAAGGTCGAAAAAATCAACAGTTTTCGATTCCATAGCCCAATGTTCATCATTTTGGAGCCCAGTAATGACACAAGCGAGCATTGCTTGCTGTCTTACACCGGATTCTGCATTGATATCAGGAACAAAGCGCAGGCCAGTTTCAAAAAGTCTCACGCGACTCTGTTGACGACTTTGATTGTAGCCAACGGCGGCCAATAAACCGGTGAACATTGACAGGCGCATGGCCGACATTTCACTGGAAATTGGGTTTGGTAACACCATTGCCTCTAAACCAGGGTGAACCAGATTTTGCAATTTTGGATCGACAAAGCTGTAGGTTACCGCTTCTTGGAAGCCACGAGCGACCAATAAGGCACGCACGCGTTTTAGGCTTAAGTCAGATTCTTTATGATCTGACATACGCAGCGCGGCAACGGGTGCGATATTCGGGATATTGTTATAACCGTAAATACGCGCCACTTCTTCAATCAAATCTTCTTCAATCGCCATATCGAAACGATAAGTCGCAGTGGTGACCTGCCAGCTATCTTGCCCAGCAACCACATTGAAGCCTAGACGTTGTAAAATTTCAACCACATCCGTGTCTGGCACGTGGTGACCTAAAATTCGATCTAACTTGCTGCGACGTAACACGATTTGTGCTGGTTTGGGTAAATCAGCGTCTGATTTCACTTCAACTACAGGGCCCGCTTCACCGCCACAGATATCCAGCACTAAACGGGTCGCACGGTCGATAACCTTGTGTTGCATCTCAGGGTCAACACCACGCTCAAAGCGGTGTGATGAGTCTGTATGTAAACCTAAACGACGTGACTTACCCATAATAGCAAGAGGCGCGAAGAACGCACATTCAAGCAGTATGTCTTGGGTCGTGTCGCTCACGCCTGAATATTCGCCGCCAAACACGCCTGCAAGGGCTAATGGACGCGCATCATCGGCGATCACTAAGGTATCGCTTGGGATGGTCACTTCGCTGCCATCAAGCAGGGTGATTTTCTCTTCGCCAGTGCCTAAACGCACTTGGATATCGCCCGTTAACTTGGCAAGATCGAAAGCGTGCATAGGTTGACCGAATTCAATCAACACAAAGTTAGTGATATCAACGATAGGATCGATAGAGCGAATACCGCTACGGCGCAGTTTTTCCTGCATCCATAATGGCGTAGGCGCTTTAACATTAACGTTTTTAACCACACGGCCTAAGTAACGTGGACAAGCGGCTGGCGCCTTAACGTTAATCGTGACCTGTGCATCTGTCGTTGGCGTAACGGCTTGCCACTGTGGCTCAACCACAGCTTGGCGGTTTAACACGCCTACTTCACGGGCAAGACCTGCCATGCCTAAGCAATCGGCACGGTTAGCCGTTAAATCTACATCGATAACGGCATCATTAAGTTGCAGATAATCGCGGATGTCAGTGCCAAGTGGCGCGTCCAATGGCAATTCGATAATGCCATCGCTTTCGACGTTAATGCCAAGCTCACTGTACGAGCACAACATGCCTTCTGATGGCATGCCACGCAGCTTGGCTTTCTTGATTTTGAAATCGCCAGGTAATACGGCGCCAACCATAGCCACTGCCACTTTAAGACCCTGACGGCAGTTTGGTGCACCGCAGACGATATCGATAAGTTCGCTACCACCAACGTTGATTTTGGTCACGCGCAGTTTATCGGCATCGGGATGCTGACCACACTCAACCACTTCACCAATCACGACACCGCTAAAATCGGCAGCCACGGCTTCAACGTCATCGACTTCGAGACCGGCCATAGTGATCTGGTGGGATAATGCTTCACGGCTGACTGAAGGGTTTACCCATTCACGAAGCCAAGATTCGCTAAATTTCATGCTATTACAGCTCCGTTATTTAAATTGCTTCAGGAAACGTAGGTCGTTTTCGAAAAACGCACGTAAATCGTTTACGCCGTAACGCAACATAGTTAAGCGCTCGACACCCATACCAAAAGCAAAACCAGAGTATTTTTCTGGATCTATGCCAACGCTGCGCAGCACATTCGGATGTACCATACCGCAGCCAAGCACTTCTAGCCATTTACCATTTTTGCCCATCACGTCAACTTCCGCTGAAGGTTCAGTGAATGGGAAGTAAGATGGACGGAAACGCACTTGCAGATCTTCTTCGAAGAAGTTACGCAGGAAGTCATGCAAAATGCCTTTCAATTCGGCAAAGTTCACATGCTCATCAACCAACAGCCCTTCCACTTGGTGGAACATTGGCGTGTGTGTTTGATCGTAATCGTTACGATAAACACGACCCGGTGAAATAATGCGTAATGGTGGCTTTTCAGTTTCCATAGTACGGATTTGCACGCCCGAGGTTTGGGTACGCAGCATCAGTTTAGGATTGAAATAAAAGGTATCATGATCGGCACGGGCTGGGTGGTGCTCAGAGATATTCAGCGCATCGAAATTGTGGAAATCATCTTCAATTTCAGGCCCCTGCTTTACCGAGAACCCTAATTCCCCGAAAAAGGTTTCGATACGTTCAATGGTGCGAGTCACTGGATGTAAGCCACCAATCTCTTGGGTGCGGCCTGGCAAAGTCACATCAATCTTTTCAGCGATTAATTTGGCTTCCAGTTCCGAACTCTTTAGACCATCGATGCGCTCAGTTAATTTTTGTTGAATCGCCTGTTTAGCATCATTGACCGCTTGGCCAAAGGCTGGCTTTTCTTCAGGGCTTAAGCTACCCATCATTTTCATCATGTCGGTGATTTTACCTTTCTTACCTAGGTAATCGACACGGATATCATCCAGTGCTTTTAGATCACTGGCCTGGTCAATAATGACTAAGGCTTGTTCTACGATCTCAGTTAACTGCTGCATTTTCTCTTCCACTGCATAGTCGCGCTTGATAAACAAGTGCTATGGGCGCCAAACTTTCAGGCTATTTGGGTGCTCAGGTTATCGGGCGTTAATGCCAGACGCTTTGCTAGCTATAACGAAATAAAAGGATAGAAATTTTACGCGAGCGAGCGGCATATTACTAGGGCTTATTGGGGGTTTTTATCATGCAAATTCATGTGTTACCCCAGTTCAGAGCCTGAGTTTTGCTCAAGGTGAAATCCAGACCTCAATTCTGACCGAAACAAGTTCCCTATACAGCCACTAGCAGCATTTGTAACTAAACTGTAAACTAATGCCTGTACCCTGCCAAAATTGCAGCAAACAACACAATAACGACTGCAATTAGACTACATTCTAGATATAAATCATTACAAAACAGAAAACTATCAAGTCTATGGCAAACTGACCGATATACATTCGGTTCACAGCCCATTTTATCGAGGCACTCATGAAAGAAGTAAAGTTTCGCTGGATAGATCAATATCTTATCCATATGACCTTAAAAACTAAATTCGCTATTCTCTCTATCGTTCCCATGCTAATGATTGTTGGACTGGCGATTTTTCTTGATAACCAATCCCAGCAAACCTTAGTGCAAGGACAGCTCAACGGTCTACAAAATGCGTCACAACAAATCAACCAAGTCACGGGCAGCTTATATAACAAACTCCCAGAGCAAGAACGCCAAGCTATCCTTAGCCAGCTAAGTCGCGAAATCAAAGGCAATGTCAGCATTGTTTCGGTGAATGAAGCCGACAGCAAAGCGCAATCCTTAGCTCGCAGCGGTGGCGGTATTGATGATAGCGGTAAGCAACCTAGAGCTGTGAGTCGCGTTAACGATCAAAACCTGATCACGATTATTCCCTTAGACAGCAAAGAAATTGATGCCCTGCTCGCCAAAGATAACCTGCTGATTTACGGCCTGATGGCGGCGCTTCTGTTCGTGTTATTTTTATTTAGCTACTACATTTCGACCTTCGTGGGCGGCGCACTTTATACCACAGTGATGGCATTAAAACGCGCCGCATCGGGTGACTTAACCGGACGTTTAAACTTCTTCGAGGTAAAGGACGAATTCAGTATCTTAGCCATCAGTATCGATGCCTTAGTGGAGCGTCAGCATCTGTTAGTGAAACAAATCGCCGAGTCGACAACGAAAATCCGCGAGGTAGTGTCCTCGTTTCGTAGTACAGCGCAGCAAGGTCAATCCTTGGCGGTGAACCAGAGACAACATTTGGACTCCCTAGCAACGGCGATGGAAGAAATGACCGCCGCAGTGAAGGAAGTCGCCCGCAATGCCGAGCAATCTTCTGCCGAAACCCAAGAGGCTAATCAACAGGTTAGCGCGGGTGGTAAAGACATTGAAACCACAGTCAAAGCCATCGATGTGTTATCGGATGAGATCTCCTCAGCCTCGAATGCGGTGGGCGTACTCAATGACAACGCCAGTAAAATTGATGAAGTGGTATCAACTATTAATGCGATTTCCCAGCAAACCAACCTACTCGCCCTCAACGCGGCGATTGAAGCGGCGCGCGCCGGAGAACAAGGTCGTGGTTTTGCCGTGGTCGCCGATGAAGTGCGTACCTTAGCGGGCCGCACTCAAGCCGCGACGGTTGAGATCAAAACCATGATCGAATCGCTGCAATCGGGCACGCGCAATCTAACCCAAGTGATGTCACGTACTGTGAGTCAAGCGAATGAAGGCAAACAACACGTACTGCAAACGGGTAAAGACTTAGAGTTTATCGCCCATCACAGTAATAAAGTGTTTGAAATGAGTGTGCTAATCGCCACCTCGGCCGAAGAACAATCGGCTGTGGCCAACGAGATTGCGACTAACCTGATGGAAATCCGCAACCAGTCACACGATGTGGAGCAATCGGCGAACCAGTCGGTTTCAGGTTGTGATGAGCTGCAAGCAACAGCTGGGCAACTTGATCAGTTGATGGTGGGATTAAAAATCTAGTCGAGCATTATTTGATGGAATTTAAATTCACTTAACACCCAAAATGCACAAGGGAGCGATAATCGCTCCCTTGTTGTTTTTTCATTCTGACGGTCACAGTCGAATCAACCACTGTTTTTCAATCAAGCAGTTGTTCAGTCAACCAGTAACATTTCAATCATTAACTCACTTTTCAATCGACAACGCGACGGTAAAAATTAATCCACGTCTGTTAATCCACATCTTTGAGTGGCCATAGCACGATATGATCTTCAATATCCTTCACGCGTCTTTCATCGACCACTTTGCCTTGGATCGACATGCCCGCTAAATGCATCGCTTCTTTAGAGCCAGTCAGCAGCGGATGCCAGCTCGGTAGCTCACGTCCTGCCGCTAAGCGGCGATATGCGCAACTGTCGGGAAGCCAAGTTAACTCATGGATATTATCAATCGTGATCACAGTACATTGAGGGACATGGGTGAAACGGTCACTGTAATGCTGACAGCCCGCCGTTTGATGATCGAGCAAAAGGCAGGCCGCATTGGTGTAATACAAGTCTTCGGTTTCATCATCTATCAACTTGTTTAAACAACATTTACCACAACCGTCACAAAGGGATTCCCACTCGGTTGCGCTCATCTGCGCTAATGTTTTGCTCTGCCAAAATGCCATGATTAACTGTATCTTCTCAATAAAAAGCCCGCTTAATGCGGGCTATTTTACACTAGTTTATCGGCGGATACTTTATTCTCTCGGACAGATGCGCGACAGAAATCCCGAAATAATCGGTATTCTGCCAGTGCATTAATGCGCGGTAATTGCCATAAACGAGGTATTTTCGACCGGTAACACCATCGGGCATGATTAGCGAGGCGTTGATGTCTTCGCGGGACGGCAAATCGGTATGATCAAACTTGCGAATACCGAGAGTTTGCCACTGGGCTAAGGACTGGGGTTTATCTAATCCAGCGACGGCTAAATCAAGCGTTGCAGGCACTTGTACTTGTCGCCCCCAAGTATCATTGCCGTTCCAACCGAGTTGCTGTAGCAAATACGCCGCGGAGGCAAACGCATCTTGTGTGTTGTGCCAAATGTCTTTCTTACCGTCACCATCGCCGTCCTGCCCATAGGCAAGATAATCCGTTGGCATCAGCTGCGTTTGCCCCATGGCGCCATTCCAATGGCTTTTAAGATCTTGAAAACCGATATGATCTTTATCCATTATGCTGAGCGCTGCCATAAACTCTTTTTTGAAGAAAGCTTCGCGCTCGCCGCCAAAGGCCAGTGACGCAGTCACAGATAGCACAGGATAATCCCCAGAGGCTTCACCAAAGTCTGAAACAAGCCCCCAGAGCGCAACTAAGAAGCGTGGCTGAACTGAGTATTGGCTGGCGATGGCGTTGAGTTGTTGTTTATGCTCTTTAAATAGTACACGTGCGGTGTCAACTTTCCACTCGGGCACAGTGTCGGCGAGATAAGTATCGAGGTTGTGAGTTTTTTCTGTCTGGAGGCTGTCTGTCGCTCGAGCTTTTTTGAAGAGTTTGATCTGGGGAAAGGCTAAATCTAATGTCGTTTGGCTGATGCCCTGAAGACTAGCCTCTTGCTTTAACTGAATTAAATAATCACTAAAGCTGATTTTCTCATCCGACTGCTGCGCCATGGCTGGCAAACTGCACGCACTCAGCCAAATGATGAAACAGACAAATGCCCTGATGGGAGCGAAGATATATGCGGCGAGTCGATAAAGCTTATACTGATAAACCCCAAAGTGACAAACCTTAACTGGGAAAGCATTGGTTTGATAAGATTGGGTTCGATAAGTACGGTATCGATGCATATACCTTCCTGTTATTTTTATGCTATTGGCTTAATCTTTGATCCCAAGACTGAGTTTATGCTCTGCCAATAAATTCACCTGAGGTGGTGGAATTTGTAAATAAAAGCCGTTTTCCTCCATCGCAGCTCTTACCTTTTGAATATCTGCCATGCCTAACGCATCACGTTTCGCAATAGGAAACACCATCACCAGCTTTGGCACGCCGAACATTTCCATCAAAGGCGCTGGAACATCATCAAAACAATCTCTTTTCTTCACAAATAAATAAGTATCAGCCTTTCGGCTACTTTTATAAACAGCACATAGCATAAGAGTACAAATATCCAATAGTTCAAACTTGCCAGTCAATGGGGCACACTATAACATGGTCGCCTAGTAATTTAATTGTAAAATCAGCGAACCGACTGATGATTTCTGGAGAATAGTGCCGGGATGTCAAAACCTAGCTTAGAGTTAAAAGGCGCTTCTTTTACTCTTTCAGTGCTTCATATTAATAGCAGCGATTTACAAGCTGTCATGACTGAATTAGACAGTAAGTTGGCACAAGCTCCTCAGTTTTTTCTGGGTGCTCCTTTAGTCGTCAATCTGAGTGCGATCCAACACGACAGCTTAAATTTAAGTGCGTTAAAGGATCTGCTGATCTCACGTCAATTAGTGATTGTTGGCATAACGGGCGCGACAACCGTACTCAGTAAACAGGCCAAAGACTTAGGCCTTGCCATAGTTAAAGCCGGAAAACAGAGCAGTACGCCACCGCCAGCACCTCGCCAAACTAAAATAGTGAAGCAAAATATTCGTTCAGGCCAACAAGTCTACGCAAAAAATGGTGATTTAATCATATTTGGTGCGGTAGGCAATGGCGCAGAAGTCATCGCAGATGGTAGCATTCATATCTATGGCGCATTACGAGGGAAAGCCATGGCAGGCGCGGCGGGCGATACCAGCGCCGTCATCATAGCCCACTCTCTGGAAGCCGAACTCGTTTCAATAGCAGGGCAATATTGGCTCGCTGAAAATCTACAACAACATAGCTCAGATAAAAGTGGCTGCATTCGCCTAAACGGTGAGTCACTTATGGTTGAATCATTGCCCCTCTAAATGGCAGAACAAAGGATAGAGAGAAACATGGCACAAATTATTGTTGTCACTTCAGGTAAAGGCGGCGTAGGTAAAACCACATCGAGTGCTGCAATTGCGACTGGTCTTGCCATGCAAGGACACAAGACAGTCGTTATCGATTTCGATATTGGTTTACGGAATTTAGACTTGATCATGGGTTGTGAGCGTCGTGTTGTTTATGACTTCGTTAATGTGATCAATGGTGAAGCCAATTTAAATCAAGCGCTGATCAAAGATAAACGCTGCGACAAGTTATTCGTTTTACCCGCTTCACAGACCCGTGATAAAGATGCGCTGACCAAAGAAGGCGTTGGCCGTGTTCTAGACGATTTAGCCAAAGACTTTGAGTTTATTCTGTGTGATTCACCTGCGGGGATTGAGCAAGGCGCTATGATGGCACTGTATTTTGCCGATATCGCCATTGTGACCACGAACCCAGAAGTCAGTTCAGTACGCGACTCAGACCGTATTTTAGGGATGCTGCAGAGCAAATCACGCCGCGCCGAGCTAAACCTTGAGCCAATCAAAGAATACTTACTGCTGACTCGCTATTCACCGAGCCGTGTAAAATCGGGCGAAATGTTGAGTGTTGATGATGTTCAAGAAATTCTGGCCATTGAATTACTGGGCGTGATCCCTGAATCACAATCGGTACTCAAAGCCTCTAACTCAGGCGTGCCTGTGATTATCGATCAAGAAAGTGATGCAGGTTTAGCCTACAGTGACACAGTTGCACGTTTACTGGGCGAAGATGTCCCAGTACGCTTTATTACGGAAGAAAAGAAAGGTTTCTTACAACGGATATTTGGTAGCTAATTATGTCTTTACTCGACTATTTCAAAAGCAAGAAAAAGCCTAGCACTGCGGTAATGGCTAAAGAGCGCCTACAGATCATTGTGGCTCATCAACGTGGACAAAGGGACACTCCCGATTATTTCCCACAGATGAAACAAGAGATCATTGCCGTTATTCGCAAATATGTGCCGATTTCTGATGATCAAGTTTCTGTGCAGTTAGATCAAAACGACGCGAACCTGTCGGTACTCGAACTTAACGTCACATTGCCTGACAGATAAGTCGATTACGCAAAAAGCGTCATCTTCTGAAGAAGATGACGCTTTTTGTTGGCTGTTTTTCGGCTATCGATAAGTTTCAAATACTGCGCATAAAGTACAAGACTTCACGCGCAAGATTTAAATACTAGATTAAAAGCCTTAGACCTCAAGCTTAGCTAGGGACTCAGCGGCAATCTCGCCTCGCCATCCGCATAACACCGCGGGTAAATCCCCTTGTTGCTTATCCCAACGCCATTGCAAAAACTCATGGATATGACGTTTAGAGCCGAGCATTTCCTGTGGCACATCATGCTGTTCGCACAACTCAACTAAGCAGCTTTTTATCGCCTTAAAGGCCGATTTGTAACCCGACTTCAACGCCAGCACATCCACTAACTCGGGTAAATTGACCAAATCAGCGGTTTGTAGCACACGTAATAGATCTTTACCGTGGATACGTTTTTCTTGCTCAGTCAAATCATTGAGCTTAAACAAGTCGGCCGAGGATTTAGGTTGCTTCTTCGCCAATGCGATAAGACCATGATCTTTGACCACAAAACCTAGAGCTAAATCACGCACTAAGGCTTTTTCAAGACGCCACTTGGCTAGCACTTTAAGGTAAGCCAATTGGATTTCAGTCAGTTGGAAAGTATTTTTCACTTTCAAATAGGCCGTGTCGAGATCAGGATCGGCAAGCCTGCCCTGGGTCATCCTTTCCCCTTCCTCGTATAACCAAGCTAAACGCCCTTGGGCGCTGAGTTTCGCTTTAAGTTGAGGATAGAGCTGATACAAGTACAAGACGTCATTAGCGGCGTAACTTAACTGTGCTTCCGTTAACGGGCGGCGGATCCAATCGGTACGCGACTCGCCTTTATCAATCACTTCACCCAGGCAAGTTTCTACTAACTTGGCATAACCCACACCGTGGCCCATACCACACAAAGAGGCGGCAATTTGACTATCAAACAAAGGCGTAGGCTGACATTTGCCATAGTGGGCAAACACTTCTAAGTCTTCACTGCAGGAATGCACTAGCTTAACGATATTCGGGTCCGATAACAGCGCCCAAAACTGGGCTAAATCAGGTAAAGCCACAGGATCAATCAAAGCTAAGGTTTTACCATCATAGGCTTGGATCAAACCTAACTTGGCATAATAAGTACGAGTACGAACAAACTCGGTATCTAACACGAGTATCTTACTCTGTTTATATTGGGCAATGAGGGCATTAAGGCTTGCTTCATCACTCACATATTGAAACGCTGACAAATTCTTCTCCAGATCCTGTGGGTCAATCACAGTCCATAAAAACAAAAGCCGGCAAATGCCGGCTTCAATCTTACGCTCGCTTAGCTTCGTCTCTAAGCTCTCGTCGCAAGATCTTACCCACGTTGGTTTTAGGTAACTCGTCCCTAAATTCTACCAGCTTCGGTACTTTATATCCCGTTAAATGAATACGGCAGTGCTTAATGATGTCTTCAGCGGTTAAAGATTTATCTTTTGCCACCACAAATACCTTCACTAACTCACCACTGGCGTCGTTTGGCACCCCAACTGCGGCCACTTCAATCACTTTAGGATGCAGTGCAACCACTTCTTCGACTTCGTTAGGGAACACGTTAAAGCCTGAGACTAAGATCATGTCCTTCTTACGATCGACAATATAGAAGAACCCTTTCTCATCCATGTAACCAATATCGCCCGTGGCTAACCAGCCGTCAGTATCGATCACTTTGGCGGTTTCTTCAGGACGTTGCCAATAGCCTTTCATCACTTGCGGGCCTTTACCAAACAGCTCGCCAGTTTCGCCTTGGGCTAATACCTTGCCGTCATCATTACGGATTTGAATGAGTGTCGAAGGTGCAGGGAAACCAATTGAACCGTTGTAACCATCTAAATTATATGGGCAACAGGTTAATAGAGGTGAGGCTTCCGTCAGACCATAACCTTCGAGTAAACGGGTCTTAGTGATGGCTTGCCATTTATCCGCGACGGCTTTTTGTACCGCCATGCCGCCACCGATAGAGAGTTTTAAGCGCGAAAAATCCAACTGGGAAAAATCATCACTGTTCACTAACGCGTTAAATAAGGTGTTTACCCCAGTCAATGCAGTGAAAGGATACTTTTTCAACTCGGCCACAAATCCTGGGATATCACGGGGATTGGTGATGAGTAAGTTCTGGCTGCCTTTGTGCAAAAACAGCAGGCAATTCACAGTCAATGCGAAGATGTGATACAGCGGCAAGGCCGTTACCACAAACTCGCTGCCATCGTTTAAGGCGGGCGAATAAGCGCCATCGGCCTGCAATACGTTGGCGACTATATTGCCATGGGTCAACATCGCCCCTTTAGACACCCCAGTTGTGCCGCCTGTATATTGCAAAAATGCTAAGTCGTCGTTAGTGACTTCAGGCTTGATGTATTGCATGCGGCGACCAGTTGATAAGGTGTCGCGCATAGATAGTGCGTGGGGTAAGTCGTATTTAGGGACGAGCTTCTTAATGTACTTCACCACAAAGTTCACTAAGGTGCGTTTTGGTGCACTTAATTGATCACCTAAACTGGTGATAATGACGCTTTCAACGGGCGTTTGTTCGACCACTTCTTCTAAGGTGCGGGCGAAGTTTGACACTACAACGATGGCTTTGGCGCCCGAGTCAATCAACTGATGTTTAAGTTCGCGCGGGGTATATAGCGGGTTAACGTTAACGACCACCATACCGGCACGTAAAACCCCAAACAGTGCAATCGGGTATTGCAACAGGTTTGGCATCATTAAGGCGACACGATCGCCCTTTTCAAGCTTTAATTCATTTTGTAGATACGCGGCGAATGCACGGCTGCGTTCTTCCAATTTACGATAGGTTAGCGTGGCACCCATGTTGATAAATGCAGGTTGGTCTTCATACTTAGCCACCGCTGTTTCGAACATATCAACAAGCGATGAGTACTGCTCCACATTAATTTCAGCAGGCACATCTTTTGGCAAATGATTAATCCAAGGCTGATCCACTACTCTCTCCTAAATCCCCACAACTGCGGAAACAATATCCATACAAGCGTCAAGACTCGATAAATACCGAGTTAAAATACCGGCTTACATTTTATAGTTATTGATTGACTCGTCATAAATCATACGAGCGTTTTAATTTTGATCATCATCACATAAAAAAAACAAAAAACCTAGCGTCTTTTTTAGGGCAGTAAAAGCACCCTATTTAACGAATTCGCGGATCAAGCGCGCGACACCTTCGGCATTGTCCATGTGCACATGGTGATCGCCCTCTATTATGTGTTCAGACAAGTGTTTGAACCAGGTTCGCGCCTTAGGTATGGCGGTCTGCAACTGGCTAAATCCCTGTTTGCCACACACTAATAAGGTTTCAATATTGATGTCCTGCATTAATGCATCAACTTGAGCGAAGGTTAGCCTTTGGGGTGAATCTAATCTCAATCGAGGATCACTGCGCCAACCTATGCCCTCACCTTCGGGCTGCATATTACGCTCGAGCAATAGCCGACACCAAGGTTCGGCAAGTCCTGTTAAATGCGCCCTCGCCCGCACTGCAGTCTCTATGCTGTCGTAAATTTTTGCCTGCCCATGTTTCTGGGTTAAATACTTCTCGTGTTGATAGAAGCTTTTCCTTAGTCGTGCTTTCGCTTGCGTTGGCGATTCTGATAAGGGACTTAACGCTTCAATCAATACCAGCTTGTTGACCTTTTCAGGGAAGGTCGCCGTATATGCAGAGGCAATAATGCCACCGAGCGAATGCCCCACCATGGCCACAGGCTTTTGCGGTAATGCCGTTAATAGCGCATCCAAATCATACAAGTAATCAATCCAATGCAGCGGGTAATGCCCCGGCCGGTGCGCCGAAAAGCCATGTCCAGGCCAATCAATCGCGAGCACTTGATAATCGAGTAAATGCGCAGCTAAGGGTTCAAAACTGTTGGCATTATCTAACCAGCCATGTAAGGCCAGCAGTAAAGGTTTATCCTTCGCCCCCCATAATCGGCCTGCGACCTTAATATGAGGTAATGCAAATTCGATTTGATTTTGGGGGGCGAGAGATTGCCACATAATGCCTCTGATGTCAGGTGATTAAGATGATTTTTTGACAAATTTGAGTGTCATACGATCACTTTCACCGATCGCTTGGTATTTTTCCTTATCCGTGTCACCCAAAGCAAAAGAGGGCGGTAGCGTCCAAACACCTTTGGCATAATCCTTAGTATCTTTGGGGTTCGCATTGATTTCGGCGCTTTCAACTAAGGTGAAACCGGCTTTTTTGGCTAAAGCAACCATGGCCGCTTGGTCCATATAGCCAGTGCTGAAGTTCATTCCTTCGTTGGCTCTATGCTCTACCACGCCAAAGATACCGCCGTCTTTCAACACTTTATAAGATGCGGCAAACACGTTTTCCAACTGATCTGTCGATGCCCAGTTATGAAGATTACGGAAGGTTAATACCAGATCGGCACTGCCATCGGCGCCTAAATCCATCTTTTGTGGAGGATCGAAGGTAACAATCTTTGCATTGCCCATGACGTCTTTATTGGCCGTCATCCACGCAGCATACTTAGTACCAGCGTTGGCGCGATAGCGATTTCCGGGTGTATCCGTCGCGGGAGCGGTTTCGAAACTGGCGGCGATATATTGGCCTTCTTTGGCTAAATAAGGCCCTAATATTTCGCTATACCAACCATTACCTGGCCAGAGTTCAATCACAGTTTGTGTTGGGGTAATGCCAAAAAAACTTAAGGTTTCAGCGGGATGACGATAAACGTCACGGCTGGCATTTTTAGCCTGACGAAAATCGCTTTTTAAGACTTTATCTAAACTTTCATCGGCGTAGGTAACACTCGAACATAAACCAGCAAGCAGTAGACTGGCAACTAAGGTGACTTTTTTCATTGTAATTCTCCATGGATACCGAAGGCATAAGCTAGCAGCCAATGGCCAAAAATCCAAGGAATAGAAGTCGTAAAACCTAGGTTTGAGTGACATAAGTGGTTATGGCTCAAAGTGATGAGTCAATTCACCTTTAGCTAAACCAATAAAGCGCAAAGCGGAAAAAAGCCAGAGGAAACACAATACGCCTGAGGTATTAAATGACCTTGATGATTAGCGACTCGCAGCGTTATCCACACGGCGCCACGCAAAATACAAGGCGCAGGCACTGGTTAATAACCAAAGTCCCACCCAAATCCACGCGGGGATCCAAGAACGTTCGGCCAACATCACCGCATCACCTTGGCCATCAAGCCCGAGCAACACAGTTGGACTTGCCAGCGCATTAAGCATGATCATCAAACCGATAATACGCAAAAACTGGGTCAACATTTTGTTTTGACTGAGTTTAAGCGGTAACAACAAAATAATAGTGAGTACGGCTAGAATCGCCAGCGTGAGAATATCTCTGCCCCAAAGCAAGCCGCTTAGCACCACTAAAGCGCCCAGCAAGGCAAAGCTCACGCGGATCCCTTTTGGCCAAGTCGCGAGCAAGTAGATTAAATATCCCCAACAGGCCGCGCCAAAATACCCAGCAAAGCCAATCAACATCGGCGAACCGCCTTGGCTAAAACAAAAGCCTGCGCCGTTAGGAAACAATTGAATATGGCTAACCACACCCGAGCTTAATATCGTCGCAATGCCGTGGGACAATTCATGGAAATAACTTTCAAGCCATTTAAACGGCACGCTTAAATAGGGAATGCGAGTGATGAGTAACGCCACCACCAGCTCGATAATAAACAAGCCACGGCTTGGCACACCGCTGGCGGCTAAACCTGTTAATTTAGAAGAGGAAAATCGCGAGGTAGAACGGGTAGGCTTTTGTTGATGTTCAAGCATACAAGTCCACGCCAACCATTTGCTGAATTTCATCGCGTTTGGCGGCATGTTGGGTTTGTAAATATTGGGCTATCGCCCCCTGATGGCCACGCGTGTCTTGCTCATACTCTAGGTGGGCGCCGAGCCTTGACTGTAAATTTCCCGCTGCGCTTTTACTTTTAGGCTGGGTTTCTAAACTAAGGGCTTCGACAGCATCTTGCTCAATCACTGGGCGTGACGATTCAGGTGCGGTTAGCCCCTGAGCGATAGCGGGTCTATTACTCGCTACAGCATTCGTCAAACTCATTTGATTCACATTAACTTGCATCAAGAAGCCTTAAGTTTGCACTATTCATCGTTAAGCCATTCATCGTAAAGAATGCTTAGCATTAATTGCCTGAGATTCTATCGCAGATACTCAGGCAAAGAACAGCTTATTCACGACCGGGTAACTTTTTCCATGTGACTGTATCACGTAAATACACAGGTTCAAGCTCATCGACCGAGGTTGTTAGCCCTGCTTTGATACCTGTCTCAGCCAATATCAGCATAGCCCTTGCATCGGGATATTTCACGGCGTCGAGAGCTAAAATCCCTTTGCCGAGTGCCAGTAAATCAGGATAAGCATCAAAACCTGTGCCGCAAGCCACAATGGGCGCTTGAGTATCAAGCTGAAGTTGTACGTTGGCAGGCGCACTGACCACTTCTTTACCGACTAATGTCGCAATACCATCGACGGCCACAAACTGCCCCCAATACACTTCACCCATGCGCGCATCAATGGCACACAGCACTTGCTCGGCTTGATGCTCGCTAATGGCCATTTGTGCCATTGCCGCTAAAGTTGAAATACCAATCACAGGCAAATCTAACCCCAGTGCCAGACCTTGGGTCATGCTAGTGCAAATACGGATCCCCGTAAAACTGCCAGGACCTCGACCATAGGCAATCGCCGCCACTTTATCTAAGCTAATGCCCGCTTGTTTGAGCACTGAATCGACCATAGGCAACAGACGCTGGCTGTGTTCACGCGGCGCATCGGCAAGTTCAGCATAAATCTGACCTTGATATTGCAGCGCAGCTGAGCAGGATTCGGTACAAGTGTCTAAGGCAAGAATACAAGCAGAGTGTTCGTGTGTTATTGTCATTTCAAAACCGGATTAGCGGGCAAGATTTCGCATCAAGTTGACCATTTCGGTATTGTGCGAATATGCCATGAGTAAACTGGCGCAAATAATAACATCAAATGCCCGAAAACAAAGGGCTAAGCAAGCAAGTCAGCTAAAATAGCGCCCGCATGATATCCATTAGCAAATTAGGACTTCATGGATTTATGTGATCTAAGTCAATGATCGATAAACTCATTAATGAATACCGCTAACTTGGGGAAACTTTTTCAACTTTGCTTGTCAGAGCAGACAAGTCTGGATTGAATTCATTCCTTGCCATTCCTTTACTATTGTACGATTGCATTAACCCGCCTTCGATAAGGATATTTCATGTTAAACACGCCTCCATTGCGTCGCCTAAGACGCTTACGTAGTTCAGAAGCGATGCGCGATCTGCTGCGCGAAACCCATATTTCGTTAAGCGATCTCATCCATCCCCTGTTCATTGAAGAGCACATCACCCACGCAGTGCCTATCTCCACGCTACCAGGTATCAGCCGCTTACCTGAGACTGCACTGGCGGATGAAGTGCGCGAACTTTACGCCCTCGGGATCCGCTATGTAATGCCCTTTGGGATTTCGCACACTAAGGATGATAAAGGCAGCGACACGTGGGATGACAATGGCTTGCTCGCCCGCATGGTGCGCACCATTAAAGCCGCCGTGCCAGAGATGATGGTGATCCCCGACATTTGTTTTTGTGAATACACAGATCACGGCCATTGCGGCGTAGTTCACAATAATGAAGTCTGCAACGACCTCACCGTCGAAAATTTAGTTAAGCAATCGGTGACTGCCGCCAAAGCGGGCGCTGACATGTTAGCACCATCGGCCATGATGGACGGTCAAGTGAAAGCCATTCGCCAAGGGCTCGATGCCGCAGGTTTTGAGCATGTGGCGATTCTGGCCCACTCGGCAAAATTCGCCTCTTCCTTCTACGGTCCCTTCAGAGCGGCAGTCGATTGTGAACTCAGTGGTAACCGCAAGGGATATCAGCTTGATTATGCCAACGGTCGCCAAGCCCTGTTAGAAGCCTCATTAGATGAAGCCGAAGGCGCCGATATTCTGATGGTTAAACCCGGTACGCCCTACTTAGATGTGTTAAGCCGTTTAAGACAAGAAACCCACTTGCCACTCGCCGCCTATCAAGTCGGCGGCGAATATGCAGGCATCAAGTTTGCCGCCCTTGCAGGTGCGTTGGATGAGCGTGCAGTGGTGACTGAAACATTTGTTGGCTTAAAGCGGGCCGGAGCGGATTTGATTGTCAGCTATTACACCAAACAATATGCCCAGTGGTTAACCGAGAGTAGATAGTTCCCTCGGTAACTACCGTTGCGGACATTAAAAAATCTACAAAAACGCCACCTTTATCGGTGGCGTTTTTGTATTTAGCATCCTGCGCTGAATTGCTTAAGCTTTTTGCAATCGTGCAAACAAGGCTTTCACTTTTTCGACTTTAGGGCGCACGACCATCTGACAATAAGGTTGCTCACCGTGTAAAGCAAAGTAATCATTGTGATAATTTTCAGCGGGATAAAACGTCTCAAGTGCTGACACTTGGGTCACAATAGGCGCATCAAAAACCTTAGCCGCCGCTAACTGAGTCAACATAGCAGTGGTTTGCTCAATCTGCTCGGCATTATGGGCAAACACCAGAGAGCGATATTGTGGCCCCTTATCATTGCCTTGACGATTGAGCGTGGTCGGATCATGACTCTCAAAAAAGACCTGCAATAGCGTCGTAAAATCAATTTCCTCTGGGTTGAACTCAATATGCACCACCTCTGCATGGCCAGTTTGACCCGAGCAAACGGATTTATAATCGGCATCATGGGCATCACCGCCGGCATAGCCAGAAGTGACGTTCACCACGCCTTTGAGGCTTTTAAAAATCGCCTCGACGCACCAAAAACACCCAGCGCCAAAAGTCGCAAAGCTGTTCGATGCTGGTTCAACAGCATCATCCATCCCTTTAAAAACCATAGAAACGGAGTTAACACAGTGACGAATATTGTTGGCAGTTAGCATCTCACCTTCAAAAACATGGCCTAAGTGACCACCACACTGGCTACAGACAATTTCGGTTCTGCGGCCATCGGCGTCGACATGGCGCGTTACAGCGCCGGCAATTTCATCATCGAAGGCAGGCCAGCCACAATGGGCATTAAATTTATGCTCAGAGCGGTACAAGGGCGCATGGCATTTTTTGCATAAATACAAACCCTTGGCATCATGATCATAATACTCACCACTAAATGGGCGTTCAGTGCCTTTTTCTTCGATAACATAGCGTTCAAAATCGGTCAGTTTGTTCATATTAATGCCCTTTCGACTCACGTCGTTGTCTATTTTGATACTCTTCATTCAGTTGATTAAGGAGCTGAGCCATAAAAAGTGAATATAAGACCTACTCCAAGCAAGATTTCTTGCGCTCAGCTTCAAAATGCGGCTGACATCATCCCAATCACAACAAATCTAATCACAACACATCCAATAACCCATACTAACGGGTTTAACGGCTAAAATCTTGCCACTTAAGTCAGTCCTAATCTAAGCATTTAAATCAGTGCGCATTAAGCGACAACATAAATGATGGAAAATACAGCAGTTGCTCTCACTCACCCTCGCGGAGTATTTGCACCCGCTCAAGCGCACGGCTACACTTGCAGCGGGTCAAATTACAACTAAATATAACAAGTAGAAACCACAATGAAATTAGAAACCATTGATTACCGCGCTGAAAACAGTGCCCAGCAATTCGTTGAATCACTTAGAGAAACTGGCTTTGGTGTTTTATCTAATCATCCGATTGATAAGCGCTTAGTTGAAGACATCTACACCGAGTGGCAAGCCTTTTTTAACTCAGAAGCCAAAAACGACTACATGTTTAAAAAGGAAACCCACGACGGTTTCTTCCCCGCATCGATTTCTGAAACGGCCAAAGGCAACACAGTCAAAGACATTAAAGAGTATTATCACGTTTATCCTTGGGGGCGGATCCCCGATTCACTGCGTGCCAATATTCTCGCCTATTACGACAAAGCCAATGCGCTGGCTTCAGAACTTTTAGAGTGGATTGAAACCTACTCACCCGAAGACGTAAAAGCCAAGTTTTCGATGCCATTGCCAGAAATGATCGCCAACAGTCAAAAAACCTTACTGCGTATTCTGCATTACCCACCGATGACGGGCAGTGAAGAAATGGGCGCCATTCGCGCCGCCGCCCACGAAGATATCAACCTTATCACAGTGTTACCTGCGGCCAATGAGCCTGGGTTACAAGTGAAAGCCAAAGATGGCACTTGGTTAGATGTCCCCAGCGATTTTGGCAGCATTATTATCAATATCGGTGACATGCTACAGGAAGCGTCTGGCGGTTATTTCCCATCGACGTCACACCGCGTCATCAATCCTGAAGGTACGGATAAAACCAAACCACGGATCTCTTTGCCGTTATTTTTGCATCCAAACCCTGCTGTCGTGCTGTCTGAGCGTTATACCGCCGACAGTTATTTGATGGAAAGACTGCGCGAACTAGGGGTTATTTAACCCTTAATACCGCCTATTAATCAAAGTGACAATCGCAATAGACAGTCAAGGATTAAGCGATTAAAGCGCCTTAGGGCGCTTTTTTTATGACATTCGCCACCTTCAAGGTAGAATAGCCATTCTTTAAGTTATTTAGGACAAGGCGTTATCATGGCAATTCAGTGGTATCCAGGGCATATGCACAAGGCACGCAAAGAGATTGAGGAGGCAATGCCTCAGGTCGATCTTGTTATCGAAGTGCTGGACGCGCGTATTCCCTACAGTAGCGAAAACCCCATGGTGGCTCAGCTTCGAGGCGACAAACCTTGTATCAAACTGCTCAATAAATCTGATCTGGCAGATCCAGAGATCACTGCGCAATGGATTGAATACTTAGAACGCGAACAAGGCGTAAAAGCCACCGCGATCACCACACTGCAAGCGGCAATGGTGAAAAAGATCCCAGATATCTGCCGTAAGTTAGTGCCGAGTCGCGATAAAACCGAAAAAGACATTCGCACTATGATCATGGGGATCCCCAACGTCGGAAAATCCACCATCATCAACACCTTAGCAGGCCGTGTTATCGCCAAAACAGGTAACGAACCTGCGGTGACCAAAACCCAGCAAAGGATCAATTTACGTAACGGTATCGTACTCTCGGACACCCCAGGGATTTTGTGGCCCAAAGTGGATAACGAAGCGAGCAGCTATCGCCTCGCCGTCACGGGTGCCATTAAAGATACCGCGATGGAATATGAAGATGTAGCCCTGTTCGCCGCTAAGTATTTCTTAACCGCTTATCCAAAAGAGATTTGTGAACGCTACAACTTAAGTGAATTACCCAAGGATGATGTCGCACTTCTCGAAGAAATCGGCCGCAAACGTGGTGCGCTGCGCCCCGGTGGTCGCATTGATATGCACAAGGCATCTGAGTTATTGCTGCATGAATACCGCTCAGGAAAAATCGGCCTCCTCTCGTTAGAAACGCCTGCGATGGCCGAGCTTGAGAAGATTGAAGTCGCCCGCATCATGGCAGAGAAGGAAGCAATAAAAGAAGCCAAACTCGCAGCAGAAAGATTGAAGCGTTCTGGTAAGCGCCATAACGACTAACTCATTACGCGTAGTCATCACGCTTAGTCATCACGGCAAGTTATCTTACTATCTCTGCAAGCATTGAAAATAACGCTTAGAGTGTATTTAAGTTAAGACGCTAATGGCGTTGATATTCAAGCTTAGTAAGCTAATTCATCAAGCGTAACATTTAAGCCAGCATATTGAATATGTTGGCTTTTTATTTTCATAAACGAAGATGTCGCGTTAACAAACACAGCCACTCGCAACTACTTTTGCGCACCAGAGGTCAACCTATCAAGCAAGGCATCCATACTCTGCTCTAATAAATCCAACACCAGTTCAAAGCCCTGCTCGCCACCATAGTAAGGGTCCGGCACTTCCGTGACTTGCGTATCCGCATAAGAGAGCATTAACTGTAACTTGTACTGATACTCAAGCGGACAACGACTAAGCAAATCCGCTAAATTGGCCTTATCCGCCGCCAAAATTAAATCAAAATGTTCAAAGTCGGCATCCACAACCTGCCGAGCCCGCATTCCATCGAAACTAAAACCCCGCTTTTCCCCCGCCGTCATAGCACGGCGGTCAGGCGTATCCCCTTGGTGATAACCAATAGTCCCCGCAGAGTCCACCTCAATATTGAGCCTACGCTGCGCAACCTTAAAGCGGCACACAGCTTGTGCTGTCGGTGAGCGGCAGATATTGCCCATGCAAACACAATAAACAAGATAAATTGCAATAAAATCAATTAATTAATTGCTATTTGAGGTGTTTTTGTAGAGAACATTGAACAAATTTAAATGCTATTTTAATCAATTACTTATTTTGGGTTTTGGAGAGAGAAAGTGTGAATAACGCACCTTCTAGATGCAAAACTGGACCTCTACTTCAATAAGTAGTAAGTCTATGCTGTTCCTTGCACCCTGCTATGTTATCGCCGAGAGTGACACTGGCAATGGCGCAGATGCTCCAGCCATCACGGTAGTGTTTAATACCCTGTGGCAATTTATGTAGAACTATTTGAAATTATTTTTTATTTTCAAGAAAATCACTTTTTGGAAGTATCCTGCAGCTGAATAGAGACGGTCCAATAATCAGTCGAACCAAAGTAACGCCCACAAACAGCGAACTATCAGATAAAATCGGCAATACACTGCACATTACAGTATCCGACCTGCAACCCACGTTTCCAATACATCAGCCAGTTTAATGAGTTGTTCTTGATGCTTGGATTTGTTTTTCGCTAGGTTTTGGATATTCAATAGCTTCCATCTCACCGCAGGTAGTGCCGCGACGCTCGGTTCATCAAACAATGACCAATCAGGCTGACCCTGTTTAAAGGATAATAAAAAGTCTCTGTCTTTTGCAGTAAAGTGATGCTGCAACGCTGTCAGCATTTCTGAGCGAGTTAAAATAAGCTCATCGAGTTTAATCGGCTTTGTCGTCATTCCATTGAATTCAGTTTGAAAGCTTTCATCAAGCGGTTTCCAGCGTGGAGACATCACTTCATTAATAGGCCTTGGATGGCTAAGTGTATAAGTGAGAAAGCCGACTAAAATCTCTCGAGTGATCCCCTCTTCCGCCAGCAGCATTTTAACATCGAAAAGATCCCTTGGGTGCTGTCTATCCATCGCTGCACATAACTTACCACCGTATAGATCAGGCAGGCTTACGACGGGGATCTCTGCGTACCCAAATTCTTCTTCAACTAACTCAACGACTGGCATTAATACCGCTTTGTGTAGCGTACCTCTCGCAACAGGAGAGACTTCAATTTTTATTGTCACTCTATCACTTGTCACGACGACCCTGAGCTCATCATATTTATTGTCTTGAAATACTGCACTAAGGTTCGGTTGTAGATTGATCTGCGCAGTCAAACGACCAAGCGCTTCCTTCACACTTTGTAGCGCTTGTTCCCTTGGCTCCAAAGGAAGATAAGCCAAATCGATATCGACCGATAAGCGTGGGAAGTTGCGTACAAATAGGTTGATAGCCGTACCGCCCTTTAGAGCAAATACCTTCTCTTGGGCGACGAGCGGCAGCATCCGAATAAGCAAGGTCACTTGCTGGTAGTATATCGATGACTTATTCATATTGATTTTCTTCTGTCTTAATAAACGATGCCGGCACTGTTATTTGATACCGCCCATCGTAACGGCCATGAGCCACCACCTGACGCTTTCCCGCACCGAGCGTGATTTGCTGCTCATCTAGCCTTTTGCTCCACTGGTGTTGATAGTAGTGGCCTAAAAAGAGAAATACGCGATTAGCTTGTACGGCTTCACTTCGATTCAGTATTGACTGTATTTTACGTGGGCTGAGATTCACTAACCCTTGAAACAGCTCCGCGGCATGCTCAAAACTGATATGTTTGCCAATGGCATTGACGACTTCATAGGCCGCAAGCTCCGCACAACTTGCCTTAACTTCCCTATTGTTCACCCCTATAGTAATAAAGTCTTTTTCCAACGTTTGGGTCAGCTTGCTACTGGTATAAAAAAGCCAGTTTTGCTCTTCCAATTCGCGGAACCACTTTGGCAACGGCAGCTTACTTTGACAGCCAACCCAAACTTGCTCGCTGCTTAGTTGAAGATAATGACTAAGCCCTTGATGTGTTAGGCTACTGACTCCCGCAAGGTGAACAGGAAGCTTTAGCTGCTCATTCACAGCCTTGAGCGCTTCAACCCAATGAGGCTGTAACTTGCCTGTTGACTCAGGACGAACGTAAACCCCCGCACTAATCTTGTACAGCCAACCACTCTGCACATATTTTCTCACCAAAGATGAGCTGATCTCATTTTGTGTCAACCACGACTGAAGCACTACCGCACCAGGACTCGTATGATTAATCAGCCAGTTTATTTTTGATGACATAGTTGCACCATAAGTACCAAAATATTTAATAAATTAAACTGAGTATAGGAACGTGGTTTAAAAATTGCAATTAAATAGCACCTAAAGTACGATTTTACCTAAAAATGTAAACTGACTAAATGAGAAAAGCATCGGTTCTGGCAGACTTAAACATCCAGCTGAATCGCAGTTAGGCCCCCCTGTGTCAGAATAGTTCTCACCCCCTTAAAAATCACTATTTTATAAAGACAGGGATCGGTAACAAAGAATCACATGGCTCAGTATTGACAAGAACGTAAAGACACAATATTTAAAAAATTATTACCACCCCACAATTTAACTGTCGTAAAGGTTGCACGAGAAGAAAGTATGGCAGTGCAAACCTTGTATCATTGCCGAGATAAAGCCAAAAAGGAAAGTCGCCCCGTGCCAGGTAAAACATTAACAACCGATGATTGGTCAGCTGAAACTAAGCTTGCTGTTATCATTGAAACAGCGCCAATGTCGGAAGCTGAAATTAGTCAGTATTGTCGAGAAAAAGGCTTGTTTTGCGAACAAGTTCAGCAGTGAAAACTTGACTGTTTGGCGGGTTTTCAAACCAGTGAAGTGCAGGCAAAAACCATTAAGCTGCAGGCTAAAGCGGACAAAGCTGAAATCAAATCCTTGAAAAGATAATTAAATTATAAGGAGAAAGCCTTAAACTGAAGCAGCCGCTTTACTGATGCTAAATAAAAGCTCAATGTACTATGAGGAATCACATTAAATATCTAATCTGTTCAGAGCCTCACAGGCATTTCAATCTAAGGCGCATTGACGAAGAAATGGTCATTCCCTTTTAAGTCAATGCAATAACGGAGTTGGATGCCTGTGTGGCTCTCAAAGGGCGGGCTTCAACGCTCTGAATGAACAGATATTTAATTCGATTAGAATGATAGGGCTAGTTTTAAATAGATTTATGTATTGCCAAAATGGCATGGGTTAACATGAGTGAGTGCAATAGTATGAAATGGATTTATCCGGGTTGGTGTTTTAATCGCTGGTTACATACAGCGTTATTGTTTCTATTTCCTCTGTTCATTGCAGCCTTAATTTACCCTTGGTTAACTTCATCCTTAATGAAACAGAAAGTGACTGAAGATCTCAATGCGATCAGCCGGTCGTTTTCCGGAAACATTGAAAACTTCAAAAACTTAGATGGTTTTAGCAATTTGTCATTTACTTGCTCAGAAGCGGATATTGTTCAGCTAAATAGCTCATTATTAAGCCCTACTATGGTAAGGTTTATTCAGCTAGAATTAGCCAATGGGACTAAATGTTCAAATATTGGCCCTGCTGTGAATTATAAAATTGATCAGCATTATGTACAGTTAATCGGCGATAAATCGATAAGTATTGCCACGACAATGGCGACCGATGATCGCTCTCGAAATTTGATGTTTATGTTTCCGTTAGGCGAGCATAAATTAGTCGTATTAACCAACAGCTCCGTATATAACGACCTGTTATCAAAGCTATGTTCCGATTGCTACCAGTTACAAATTACCTATAGTGACCTAAAACCGTTGACGCGAGGCGTCGAAGCCTTAAGTCAACAACAGATTTTTATTGAACAATCTCGACACGACACATGGCTTAATGCAGATTTTGTCCTCCAGGCAGGGGATAAGCTGTATAAGGATATTGGGCTAAAAACAGGTATGTCATTGTTAATCATTGCCCTATTGTTGGCCATAGTTGCAGTGATCTTATATTGGAACTGGATATCAGCAAGGGTTTCGACAGATACTCTGATCCAGAAGGGATTAAAACGTAAAGAGTTTATTCCTTACTATCAAGTCGTTGTCGATTGCCGAACTGGGCAAGTCGTTGGTCAAGAGATGTTAGTACGTTGGCGTAGGTTTGATGGGACATTAGTACAACCTAATCAGTTTATTCCCTATGCCGAAGATTCGGGCTTAATCTTATCAATAACCGAAAGCTTGCTAGAGCAGGTTTATCGGGATTTAACTAGACTTAAGGGATGGGTTAGCGTGAATGTTGTGGCGCAGCATTTAGAGGCTGGCTTACTCAGTGAGTGGCTAAAATCCCATCAAGATAAACGTGTGAAGCGAATTTCATTCGAGTTAACAGAGCGCAAGCCTATTACTTTTTTTGAATTGGCACTCACTGAAATCAATGCTGTCGCCCCCCAATGTCATGATTTTAAATTGGACGATTTTGGTACTGGATTTGGTGGTTTTAGTTATTTACAACAGCTTGGTATTAACAGTATCAAAATCGATAAAATGTTTATTGATACCATTGGCACTCAAGATTTAAAGGCTCCTGTACTTGATTCTATTATTGCCTTCGGACAGGAAGCAAATATGGAGATGATCGCTGAAGGTGTCGAGACGCAAGAGCAAGCAGACTATCTCGCCGCCAAAGGGGTATACATACATCAAGGCTATTTGTACGCTAGGCCCTTACCCTTGGATCAGTTATTAAATTATTACCATAATCATTCATAATGCATAAAGACAAGGGCTCTTAGGAGCCCTTGTTAATGTGAAATGCCATAGGATTAGTGGGTCATTTTATTCTTGATCTGCATACTGTTCTGGTCAACCCAAACTGGACACTTTTAGTTGAGAACCCATAAGGCAGGCTGCTTTTCGCTGTCGTCAACTCATCTCTATAAACAGGTCGCATCCCGATATGAGCACGGGTGAGTTAAGCTTTTTATCACCACTAGCAACTGTGGTCTTATCTACCCAATAATATGCTAGTGACCTTGCAAACTAACTCGATGCAGCACGAGTAGCTCGTCAAGACTTAAGCTCATCTGCATGTGTCTCAAAAACACTCATCCCAGCATGCGCAGAGACTGGAATAAAAAGAAGAATACGCCCATCAGAACACTGTATACAATCACAGTAACCATATGCTGTACTAACCGGTTAGCAGATTTTGAATGATTTAGTTATCAGTTAAGTGATTTTGGGATAAAGCTGGGACGAATCGATGAGCCTAGGCGGCGATGCTCTGATGTAATCAGACTAAAAGTAGGTTTCTCCCCCCTCACTGTTCTCCACTTTATAGTGACTCGCTTACCCATAGAGGCAAAATATCGGCCCATTCAACAAAGATCAAAGGATCACAAAATCGATCTGTTGAAGTTGGTATATCCGAGCATACCTAAATTTTGTCCCTCTGAGAAAGTAACGAAAATAATTATTTATAATCAACACCATATATAGCGTTCAAAATTATGAACGCCCCTTAAAAGCCCGCTAATAAAACAACAACCAAGCCCTCTAAAATCCTCATATGTAGTGAAGCACTGCGTGTCGCCGCCCCCGCAATCAACCGCGCCAGAAGGACCCGTGATGATAATGGTTCGCATCTACATCGAGTTGAGAGTGATTCTCATCACCATAAGGTGTCGCGTTCGCCTTCAATCAAACCGTGAGTATCGGCGAGACACAAAATCCGCCCATCTGAAAATCTAAATTCATCATAATTGCACATGATCATCGCTCCCTTTCTATCCATGCATGATGACTAATATAGGTAAAGTGACACTCGGTTAAAATGAGCCTAGGCCTAGACAGCAGCTATTCACCTAAAACCGTCTAAAACCTTGGCTTTTACCCTCTTCACCCCATCGCCAACAATTAACACTAAAGCAACAAATACGCGCTATTGCATCCTCCACTAGGGTTGATGCAATGACTCGTCTGTAGCCTTACTGCTGCATGGGCTAGAGTGCTCCCAACTTTTTGAGGCTATCTAGGGATTATCTAGGCCGCATCGAAAAACGGTTGAACCATATTGGTGCAACACACTGAACAACACTCATTGAATTAAAACATATCAATAACAATTCAAGCTAAGGCAGCATGAGCCTAAAAACGCGTTCAATCACTCAGAAACAGTGTGCAGATCATCCCACTTTGCCTGCTTTTCATGACCCAAAACGGCGAGCGGATAGCCCCCAAGCAGGATGAGGCAACGACCGAAACCGTGAGCCGAATAGAAGGATCCATTTGAGCGCCATCAATTCACCCAAAACAGCCAAAAAACTCACCTTTTGCCCTACCCTTCACGCCCTCAAGCGTTAACACAAAAGCAACAAAAGCTCGCCGTTGCATCCTCCTTAAGGGTTGATGCAACGATATGCCTGCAACCCTACTACTGCATGGGTTTGAGTGCTCCCAACTTTTTGAGGGGATCTAGGGATTATCTAGGCCGCATCGAAGCACTGTTGAACCCTAATGGTGTAATGCCCCTATCGAAATACAACATTCTAGCAACAAATGAGACTAAGGAAACGTGTAGAATTCTCACTTGTCATCGTCGCACAGCACGTCTATATAAACCCTATCAATCCCGTTATCTCAACCAGCGATTAGCCGGCGTGAGATTAGCGGACACACCTGCAGGTAAACACGGAAGGATCATAGAACCACAACACTCTGAGGTACCAGCCATCATCGACCACCGGCATTAACGTATTACAGCCCACAGCTCATGAAGTTCATTGGGATTGGTTAAAGCTGACTACATGGTATGAAGCGTAAGGTGATCGAGTGACACGTCTGCAGGTGAAAAAAGTGGTCTAAGAATAGGTTAAACCGAACGCACGATTGAACTGGATTAGTCTTAACTTAACCTGTAAATATTCAAATCACGATGCAATTAGACCCGATAGATGGCTTTAACCCACTTCTACCCAAAGTTTGCCGCAGCTCGAAGTTCAGGCATTTGTTATCTGATAATTTGAGATACATAATGTAATGACTACCAAAGAGTAAGGTGTGATCATGAGGGATTTGATAAACCGTTACATTGAATCAGACTTG
>NZ_JAMTCC010000031.1:0-62842 GCF_025370265.1 Shewanella septentrionalis
CCTTGCTTATCCAAATCAATCACTGCCCATTTATTTTATTGGGTGGGTTAGCATGTTTAAAATACACCATTTTTTAATGAGTTAGCTCAATTCATGTCTCAGCTTCAGCTCTTCAACTTTTAATGATTTTAATTTAAGCCATTATAGCTAGTGCAAGTTGTAGACAAACCAAAAGTGCATTATGTCGTTGATCTAAAATGGATGGCCAGATTTTTGCTGAAATCACACAGAATTATGGACACTACCATATCTTAAGTTCGCTCTACGATGGAGTTCATAGACTTCACAACCTAACAATGGCTCAGTTCTATTAAGCACTGCGCCAAAACGTTCAAAGTAGTCTTCATTAACTTGTTTTGCACTGATAAGTGGTACTTCAATACTGACATCTACACGACCTTTACGTATCAACGCAGGGTCAAGATTATCAAGATGATTTGTGGTCATTATGACAAGGCAGTCATCAAGAGGAATGATCCCGTCTAACGCGTTTAGTACGCCGCCTAAAGTGAGTGGTGGGTTATCTACATTGCTTTCAGCAGTACGTGATACTGTAGCCTTTACACAGTCACAATCCTCTATTAACAACATAGCTCCGGGCGCTACCTTTCTAATCGCCTTATGAATAGTGGCATCATTGACAGTCGATAGATTCAATATGTATAGATCGCGATGATACTCAACCGCTAAGGCCCTCGCTATACCCGTCTTACCTGTGCCCGTTTTTCCATGTAGTAATATGGTTAGCTTACTGACAACCGATTTTCCCCGACTGGCGAAGTTATCAACTTCCCTCATCAACTCCTGCTTAAACCCTTCATCTAGCACTAATTCACTAAAACCCGATGATTTCAATGTGCCGTAGCGACACCATTCGGTTTCCTCGAAAATATTCACTTTTGGCTCAGTAGAGATGTCCCCACGAGTATCTTCTAAAAAACTATGTAGTTTATCTTTTGCCCACCAGGGTGCACTTACAGTAATAGAATCGTATGCCATAGTACTATCGACCTTAGTACGGCTAGCCAACATGAAACAACCAGCGTATTTAAACAGGTGCATACCGTAGCCAATAGACTTAACACTGACACGCCCGTCGTAATTCACACCATAGTCAAAGTACACAGCCTCAGAGATAGAGCGTGAAAAAAACGGAATGGTAGTATTACTGATCAAAAAGGACAGCTTATTGAATATCTCTGTGCGCGCCTGATGGCTATCGTCTATAGTGAGCCGCACAAACAGTAGGCTACTGAGCCAACTTAACAGTTTCGCGGGGACATCTTTTAGCATGTAGCCTACGAGTCCAATTAACGTAAATGTTAATACTCCAACAATGACAGCCGTCAACAAAGGATCACCATTGGTGAGCGCCTTTATTTGTAGTAATACTTCGTTCATTTACTCACCTTTACTATAAATGCCTCATGGAGATAGTCGAGAATACGACCAGCCGCGTCGAGGAGACTCGCAAGGTATCCTCAGCATTGTGCTATCGCACCTGGTTAAAGCGACTTGATAAAGATCCTCTACTTATCACTAACGATTGCTTTAGGCTGCGGGGCTCATCAATGAGCTGGACAGCGCGGCCTTGCATCCACTGATTGACTTGCACAGCATCCGTGTTTAACAGCCCGTTCGCCATCTGATGCTAACGTTTAAATAAGAAAGCCGCCAAAAAAGGTCGGCTTTCGTGTTTCGATTGTCCCGTAACCTTTGTGTTTTCTTGGTTACATTAAATCTTGAGGTATCAGAGCAAATACACGTTCAAGCTGCAGGCGCCGTGAGCACCGACGACGAGGGCTTGTTCGATATCGGCGGTTTTTGAGGGACCCGCGATAAACACCCCGAACTCACCTGAGGCTAGCGTGATTTCTTTTGCCGCTTGATGCATGTTTGGCACAATTTTATCGGTTGGCAGGGCTAAGATCAGGTTTTCACAGATAAAAGGTGTCACTCTGTGGCCTAGATTCTTATTGTTAACCCAAATGGCACCGTTTTCGGCAACGCCAATGTCCCCTGGGATCACTGCATAATCTATGTTTTTGAGCTCGCGGGCAGTGGGTGGCATTTCACGGTTTGCCGTGACACCCTCTACAAGGGAGATGACCTGTAACCCTTGGGCGATATGTTCATCGACTTTGGCTTGCAGGGCGACTAAGCCACCTTCTTTATGCAGCGTACCCGCGACAGTATTGAGGTTGGTCTCGAACTGGCCGACGAGATTTTCGAGCCTTGGCGTCACATCTATGCTTGGCATAGGATGATTTGTTAAGGCCGACAGTTTGAGCGCATTGAGAATTTCAAGTTTACTAGACATCTTATAGGCTCCTGTGTTTCTTAAACCAAGCTTCGAAGCTGGAGTTCGGGGCGACGGGCAGTTCACGGTATTTACCCCATGCACCGCTAAAGGGTTTTAACAGACTACCCGGTAGAATGCGCAGCGCAGTTCTCGCCACACTCATAGAGCAGTTCAGCATGGTTTCGCTTGCCATAAATTTACCCACTAATGGCATGTAACTGTTTTTGCCATAGGGGAGTTTTCCAGCTTCGGCCTTAAGGCGTCTGTGGTGGAAAATAATCTTATCGAGCGGCACTTTAGTCGGGCAGATATAGGTACAGCTGCCACACAAGGTACAGGCCCAAGCAATCGAGTTAGTGTCATCAATCTTAGCGCCCACAGCGATGCCAATTGGGCCCGGAATGGTGTAGTTGTAGCTGTAACCGCCAGAGCGACGATACACAGGACAGGTATTGAGGCAACCACCACAACGGATACACTTCAATGATTCTGCAAGGATTTTATCCTTAAGCATCTCAGTGCGGCCATTGTCGACGATAATAATATGCATCTCACCTTCGGGCTGTGGGCCACGGTAAAAGGCGCTGTAAGTCGTAACAGGTTGGCCTGTGGCGTTGCGCGCCAGTGTGCGTAGCAAGACGGCTGCGCTATCGATATCGGGCACCACTTTGTCGATACCCATTGAATGCAACTGCAACTTAGGCAGGTTAGCGCCCATGTCGGCGTTGCCTTCGTTGGTGCAAACCACCACGGCGCCTTTATCGGCAATCGCCATGTTCACGCCTGTCATCGCGGCATCGGCGCTAAGGAACTGTTCACGCAGGTGGGCACGGGCGGCGCGGGTTAAATACAAGGGATCGGATCCCCCCGCTTTAGTGCCGATTTTCTCATGGAAGAGGTCGCCGACTTCTTCTTTCTTCATATGGATTGCGGGCACAACTATGTGTGATGGTGGCATTTTGGCGAGCTGAATAATCCGCTCACCTAAGTCGGTATCTATGACTTCAATGCCGCGCTGTTCTAAGTACGGATTGAGGTGGCATTCCTCGGTCAGCATTGACTTCGACTTCACCAATTTTTTGACTTTATGGCGGGATAAAATGTCATGGACGATGCGATTGTGCTCGGCGCCATCTTTGGCCCAGTGGACTTGTATGCCGTTGGCGATACAGTTTTGTTCAAAGGTTTCAAGATATTGAGCAAGATGGGTTAGCGTGTGCAGCTTAATTTCTGAGCCTAACTGACGCAGTTGTTCCCACTCTGGGATGCTACCCGCGGCGCGGTCGCGTTTTTCTCTGAGCATCCACAGGGCTTTTGAATGCCAGTCGACACGGGTTTCGTCGCGGCAAAAAATATCGGCTTTATGGGCATGGATCTGTGAGCCTTGAGCCCCGTGATTATGATTGTAAGCCATGGTGAGTCTCCTAGAGCGCGGCGTTCAGCACTTGCGCTATGTGGCGAATTTCAATCGGCAATTGCTGTCTGCGGATCATGCCATCGAGGTGCAACAGGCATGAAGGATCAAAACCTACGACATACTCTGCACCCGTTGCCGCGTGGGCTTGGGCCTTGTCTTTGCCCATTTTGGCTGACACTGCGCCCTCATCGACGGCGAACGTACCGCCAAAGCCACAGCATTCGTCACGACGGTCGGGATAGACTATGTCTATACCCGCAATATTGGCGAGCACGGCTTCGACTTTGTTAAATCTTGGCCCCATCTGCTCGCTTGGTGTCGCAAGGCTTAACATGCGAATACCATGGCAACTCAGTTGTAGGCTTACCTTGTGCGCGAAGGGCTTGGTAAAGGCGGGGATCGGCGCGATATCGTGTAAAAACTCCGTGAGTTCATAGAGCTTGTTGATCACAGCTTGCGCTTCAGGGCTGCTATCAAACTCGTGGAAGTTTTCTTTGGCGGCCACTAAGCAAGAGGCGGCTGGGCAAACAATAGCGTCGCATTCCACTCCCTTAAAGGCGTTGAGCAATTTAAGGGTGGTACTGCGCGCTGCATCGAAGCAACCCGAGTTTGTCATCGGCTGGCCACAACATGTTTGACCCGCGGGTAGAATCACTTGGTGCCCAAGTTTCTCTAATAATTCCAAGGTGGCAATAGCAACCTCTGGCATCATTTGATTGACTAGACACGGGATGAAAAGGGCGATTTTCATTGTGTTTTCTCTTTCTTGTTAGTGAACGACATTGCCTTGCATTGTGCCCCCAAAGTCCACACAAATGCTAAGGTAGTTGATCAAATATAGGCCTATCTAAAGTAAATAAGTAGCCCTAATTTAGTAAATGAGCTTGTAGATTTTTGCAAAAATGAAAATATTTTAAGTTTATGATTTTAATTGCTTTATTATGGTTTGATTTTGTAATTTAACTACAAGTTGAAGCGTGTCGGCCGATAAATGAGAATAGTTGTCTTCTAAAGAAAAACGGGGCTACTTTGAGCCCCGTTTAGTCAGTGTTTTAGCGGCTGCACTCTTCGAGTAGATAAGCCAAATGGCGATAGGAAATGCCACTGTGTTGAGTCAAACCGACCTCACACATACGGTTGGCGTAATAGCCTTCCTTAATCTCGACAGGAATGAGCTTTTTGATATTACGCAGTGCACTGGCGTTGATTTCTGGTTTATACAAGCCTTTTTCACCCGCGTAACCACAGCAGTCAATTCCCGCAGGTTTAAGCACTTGGGCTGAGCACGCATCGGCAATCGCCTGCATCTTAGGCTCAAGTTTCATCTTGCGGGCGCTACAACCTAAGTGCAGTGCTACATTGACTTTTTTGCTGATGTTGAGCTTAGTTAGCAAGTTGTCGTGCATAAACTCAACTAAGTCGATAATTTGTACTTTGGGGTTACCCGTGAGGGTGCGATAGGTACAAGACAGTGCATCGACGACCACAGGCAACTTGCCGCCGTTGGTCATTTTGCTCACAGTATCGATAAGCTCTTGGCGTTTGGCATCGGCATTTTTAAAGTCGCCCTTAGACTCCCACATTTGACCACAGCACAAATCGCGGGTCTTTTCAGGGGTAATCACGTTATAACCTGCGCGTTCCAGCAGGGTGACGACGACTTCGGGCAGAGTGCGGTTATCGGGATCTTTTGGCGTTGGGCCAAAGGTTCTGCCGCCACAAGCAGGGAAGTAGACCACAGTTTCTTGGCCCACTTTTGCAGGGGAGGGGTTTGGCAGTTTGCCGCCTTTGGGGAAATCCGGATTCCAATAGGGCACTTCTTTTGAAATCAAACGGCCGGTTTTCATTAGCGCATTGGTGATGCCATCGCCAGTGATTTTATGGATAACCCCGAGCATGTCAAAACCTGAGCTGATCACTTGGTTGACCGCGCCAAAATGTTTGGCTTGGAAATCTAAGACTTTTTGCTCAGTGGTCGTGATGTATGGCGTGCGCAACTTACGCACCAATTGGCCCATGCTGTTGTCAACCGGGCAGGCAATAGTACAAAGCTGACAGGCGGCGCAGGTATCAACCACATCGTACTTAGCGGCGGCGCGCATTTCGGCTGCGGCGGCTTTATCACCGGATTGCTCTAAGCGTTCGATTTCACGCAAAGTGGCGATACGCTGGCGCGGCGAGAAGTTCAGCGCCGATGTTGGGCAGGTTTTTTCGCAGAAACCACATTCGATGCACTTATCGACAAAATCATCGACCACAGGGCAGGGCTTGATGTTTTTAACGTGGACATTGCTATCGTCGTTGAGGATAACACCTGGGTTTAAGATACCATTAGGATCAAACACTTGCTTGATACTTTTCATCAGGGTGTAGGCATCTTGCCCCCATTCTTTTTCGACAAACGGCGCCACAGCACGGCCGGTGCCATGCTCGGCTTTCATTGAACCGTCGTACTTATTAATCACCATATCGGCAATATCGTCCATAAAGGCATGGAAGCGGTCGATATCGGCTTGGGTAGAGAAAGTCGGCGTAATAATAAAGTGGAAGTTACCCGCTAGGGCATGGCCATAGATACAGCCTTCAGGGTAACCATGTTTATGGAAAAGCTCAGTAATATCGTGTGCTGCTGCCGCTAGATGCTCGAGTTCGAAGGCTACGTCTTCGATAATGACCGAGGTGCCCTTTGGCCGCTCGCCACCCACAATGGGGAATAAGCCTTTACGCATTGCCCAATACTTGTCACAAACTGCTGGGTTAGTACTAAATTCCATTGGGCGAATAAAGTCAAAGCCGGCGAGTTTCGCGGTGACATCTTGGGTATAAGCCTCGAGGGTTTGCGCGTCATCGGCACGGGATTCGATAAGCAAAATAGCGGATAATGCGGGCAATTCCGATAACCAGTCCGGCATACCAGGCTTACCCGTTACCGCTTTGATAGATGGCCAGTCTAGGAGCTCAGCCGCTGCAACGCTCTCACCGTTGATCAATGGAATCGCGCGGGCGGCATCTTCCATATTGTGGAATACGGCCATGGCCGAGGCTTTAAATTTAGCCTCATTGACTGTGTTGTAGGTGACTTCGTTAATGAAGGCGAGGGTGCCTTCCATACCCACCATTAAATGATTAATGATGTCGAAGGGATCGGTAAAATCGAGTAACGAGTTGATACCATAGCCAGTGGTATTCTTGATCGAATATTTTTTACGAATACGGTCTGCCAATACCGCATTATGGCGAGTCATGTGTGACAGCTCTTTGACCGCCTCGAGTAGTTTGCCGTGGGTTTTAGCAAATTCAGCCTTTGATTTCTCACAGCCAGTATCTAGCTCTGTACCATCGACAAAAAGCAGCTTTGCAGAGGCGATCGTTTGGTAACTGTTTTGGGCAGTGCCGCAGCACATACCTGAAGCATTATTGGCAACAATACCGCCAATCTTAGCCGAGGCAATGGTCGCAGGATCGGGGCCAATTTTGCGGTTAAGTGGCGCCAATACGGCATTGGCATCGGAACCAATGACAGCGGCACCTAAGGTAATTTGTTTGGCATCGCTACTGACTTCAATCTTTCTAAAACCATCATGACCAAGAATGAGCAGTATGCCCTCACCGATAGCTTGGCCCGATAAACTGGTGCCCGCTGCTCTAAAAGTCACGGGCGCATTATGCTTCCTTGCTACCGCTAAGGTCTGTTTAACTTGCTCTAGGGTCTCGGCATGGACTACGACTTCTGGGACGATTCTGAAGTAACTCGCATCGGTGGACCAAGCAAAACGACGGACGGGATCATCCGTGACAGGGTGGTCGCCTAATTGCACTCTTAGATCATCGATGACCAATTTGTAGTTAATCGACATTGCATTGCTCTCTTTGTAAACTGACAGAAGTCGAAGTCATAGGTAGTGACTTCGACTGCTCAATTAAATCAATGAATTAGAAACCACCCCATAGGGTTGCAATAGTTCCTGCCAATAGGGCATAACCGATGGCAACCGGCATAGTCTTACGGATAATTTCTGATTCTCTACCCGCCATACCCACCACAGTGGCAGCGGCTACCACGTTCATTACGCACATCATGTTACCGGCGTTCGCACCTATACCTTGTAGTGCCAAAACCAATGTGTGGTTCATGCCAACATTGTCAGCCACACTGTATTGCAGACTGGAGAACATCATGTTCGAGAAAGTGGCTGAACCCGATAAGAAGGCACCAAAAATCCCTACTATAGGCGCCACCCATGCCCATACCGCCCCCATTGACTGGCCAAGCATATCGGCTAGGGCAACTGGCATAGAGGCAAGACCTGCACCATTAGCACCTGAGTTTAAGAAGATTTTCACCATAGGCACCGAAGCACCTAATGAAATAATGGTGGGTAACATGGACTTACATGACACACCGACCGTTTGCTTAATCGCAGGGCTTTTCATTTTGAACAGGAAGAAACCGAGAATACACACGGCGACGAAGAAGGCGCCTGGGGCGTATAGCGTCGCGAAGCTGGCCTTAAGTTCGGTTCCCATTAAACCTGTCCAGCTGATATTGAAGCTTGATAACCAGGCTTTAAGCGGCATAACTGTACGAGATAACACCAACAGCGCAGCCATGATGATATAGGGCGTCCAAGCGGCTATTTGTGAGAATTTGGCTGTGGCTTCAACCTTGACTCCCTCTTGACTGTCATTTTCGGCAAAATCATTCCAAGGGGTTTTAGGAAGCAAATAACCTTTGCGCGCAACAGGGATCACCAGTGCCATACCGATTAATGCACCGATAACCGCTGGGAATTCAGGGCCTGCGAGGTAGTTGATGATCCATGCGGGGACAGTAAACGCAAGACCTGCAAAAATCGCAAATTTCCAAATCGCTAAGCCTTCCTTAAAGGATTTATTGCGACCAAAGAATCCGGTCAGCATAGTCACCATGACCAGCGGGATTAATGAACCTGTGATTAAGTCGATAGTGATCATATGCATGACGATATATTGCGCGTAACCAGCATAGTTACCGCCATGTGCCGCAAATTGCTCCGCAGCCATGCTTACGCCACCTTGGATCAGACCCTGTTCCATCCCAAAGAGCACAGGTAAGCCAATCGCTCCAAATGATACGCAGGCTGAGTCGGCAATCAAAGCAACAACCGCAGCGGCAACCGGTGGTACGCCCAGCAGTACAAGCAGTGGCGCACCAATCGCGGCGGGTGTACCAAAACCGGCACTACCTTCGATAAAGGCGCCAAACAACCAACAAATGATAATGACCTGCACACGGGCATCGGCACTGATGTTAGTAAAGCCCGCACGGATGGTATCCATCGCACCTGAGTATTTCAGGGTATTAAGCAGGAATACCGCGCCGAAGATGATGGTTAATGGAGTGATGGCTGATAGCAGTCCCTCGAGGACCGATGCCGCCAGTAATGTGGTATCCATTTGCCAAATAAACACAGCGGCGAGCGCAGTGACTAGCATGGAAATGGGCATAGCCTTTGATGCGGGCATTCTGAGTAATACTAGAAATAGCATTACACTGAGCACAGGCGTCAAGCTGGCGAGGAGTTGAAGTATTGTCATGCTTGCCTCTTCATAAAGTGGTCTGTCTTATTATTGATATTAGAATTTTTCATCTGCCTTCATGTCGACTTCCCAGACCGATAAATCAGCAGTTAATACTGCAACGAGTTATGGTCTCGACATTCTGTGTTGTGTACTAGACGCTATTGTGGGCTTGACTAATATGATCTAGATCATCTTGGCTGCTATATGAAATGCTAATTTACAGTGCTGCGGGGTGCTTCTCTCAGGGGATTTTCTTATATGTGACAATGATCACTTAGACTCTTGGATGTATATCTACTTTGGTTATATAAAATTGAGTTTGTTGTTTTTCTGGTTATTAAAAGTAGAGCTATCACTCATATTTATCGTCATTATTGCAATTAACTGATCCATTTATTTCATTAATAGACTCTTAATGATTTTTTAAGACATTTTTAAGGTGTGATTAAGATCACGTAAGGCGACGCCGTAGAATTAGTGAAATTGCACTGAATATTATCAAGTGATTATTTTTATTGATTAAATTTATGGTTCGCTGATGTTTTTTTATAGTGACGCAGATCACCCTTTTTAACGTCGAAATTTTATTGTGATGTAAGTCACTTAATTAAATTTACTTTAATTTGAAATTAAATAACCGTTATTTAAGTCACTTTCAGTTTTTTGAATAGCGGGATAATTCTCTTTCTACGAACTCAAAGAGAACTTCTCGTCTTTAGCCGCCATTTTTATGGGAATATTTACAAAATAAAAAAGAGACGGAATACGTCTCTTTAATAGGGTAATTGGGTAAGTTATAGAAATAGGACAAATAAGCGCAGGCTTAAAACAACTTGCTGCCCCAGCCTAATTTTGTTCGCAGCACGTGGAAATAATTGTGACCTTTAGGATGAATTAAACGTAAACGTTCAGAGCTGCGGCGCACTATGATTTCATCGCCCGGTAACACGGCTAAATGCACATGGCCATCACAGCTGACTTCGAGGTTCTCGCCATTTTCAGGTGACACAACCATTTTTATCGTGCTGCAGGCATCGACGACAATCGGGCGACACGACAAAGTGTGCGGGAACATAGGCACTAAGATCAGGGCCTGTAAATTAGGCGTCAGGATAGCGCCGCCAGCGGAGAGGGCATAAGCCGTTGAACCGGTAGGCGTTGACACTATCATGCCGTCGGCACGCTGGCTGTACATAAATTGATCGTCAATATAGACCTCAAACTCAATCATGTGGGCAATTTTACCCGGATGGAGTACGGCTTCGTTGACGGCGGTATTGCTCGCCTTGAGCATACCGTGGCGATAGACTTCGGCTTCGAGTAAGAATCTGTGCTCGGTATCGAACTCACCGTCGAGTACCTTAGCGAGGGCTTCTTCAAAGGCATCGGGCGGCAGGTCGGTTAAGAAGCCTAAATTGCCGCGGTTAACGCCAATCACGCCTAAATCGAAGCGGGCTAATACCCTAGCTGCGCCAAGCATGTTACCGTCACCACCGACGACTATGGCTAAGTCGCAGCGCGCGCCAATTTCTAGCAAATCGACCGCCTCGATATTGGGCCCTAGTTCAGTAGCAACACGCTCTTCCACTAAGACTTCAAAGCCTTGCATTGTCAGCCAATGATGCAGACGTTTTAAGGTTTGGTTGGTCCCTTGGTGATGAGGTTTGCCGATAAGGCCGATAGTATGAAACTTTGTGGTCATATTTATGCTAGATCAGGCCTTAGGCCTTGAAACGTCAAAATTGATCCCCATAATATGCCCAGAGTATTTCAGAAACAAAGCATTTTTAGCTGGAGTGAAAATGAGCAACGAATCGATTAAAGCAGAACAGGATCTGATCCAAGAGGGTGTAGAGTCTGAAGTATCTACCGCAGAGGCAAGTCTGATCGATGAGCTTACCCAGGCCAATTTCCGTATTGAAGAGCTGGAACAGTTACTCGCTGAAGCTTTGGCGAAAGTTGAAGAGCAGAAGGATTCAGTTATCCGCGCCGCAGCCGAAGTCGACAATATTCGTCGTCGTGCTGCAATGGATGTGGAAAAGGCGAACAAGTTTGCCTTGGAAAAGTTCGCCAATGAACTTTTGCCAGTGCTTGATAACATGGAGCGCGCATTGATGGGGACTAACCCTGAAGATGAAGCGACGAAAGCGATTTATCAAGGTGTTGAGTTAACTCAAAAAAGCTTACTCACTGCGGTGGCTAAATTTGGTGTTAAGCAGATTGATCCACAAGGTCAGTCATTTAACCCTGATCAACATCAAGCGATTGGTATGCAGCCAAGTGCCGAGTTCCCTGCGAACACTGTGATGTTGGTGATGCAAAAGGGTTATGAGCTGAACAGTCGCTTGCTGCGCCCTGCTATGGTAATGGTGTCACAGGGTGGCCCTAACCAAGAAAGCGCAACGATAGATATCGAAGCTTAAGCTTTATTGGAACAGCCGCTGTTCTAACAGACAGCAACAAAAAAGGACTGCAATTGCAGTCCTTTTTTTATGGGCGAAATCTGAATCGGCAAACAGAATCGGTCAGCAGTACTTGACCTAGTTCTCGCTCTATTACGCCGCCAGCTATTGAATCGCTTATTGCGCTAGATAAGCATTGATTTGCGCCAGTATGCCTTCGGCATCCAGTTGCAAGTCATGGGTAACTTCCTCGGGTGAGCCATGTTTGATAAATTCATCAGGCAAACCAATCTGAAGCACGTCCTTGGGCATTCGCAGCTTTTGAAGCTGTTCAAGTACGCCAGTACCTGCGCCGCCCATGATGGCATTTTCTTCCACAGTGACGAGCACTTCGTGGGTTTGCGCCATCTCTTTGACTAAATCAACATCGAGCGGTTTTACAAAGCGCATATCGACAACCGTTGCATCTAAGCATTCGGCAGCGGTTAACGCCGAGGCTAACAAGGTGCCAAAGTTGAGAATGGCAATGCGTTTGCCCACACGTTTAATCACGCCTTTACCAATCGGTAATGCCGTCATCGCTTCGACTTGCATCGCTCCCGTGGCGCTGCCCCTTGGATAACGCACTGCACTTGGACCCGCATCATAGCAATAGCCAGTGTAGAGCATTTGACGACATTCATTTTCGTCCGACGGCGCCATGATCACCATGTTGGGGATGCAACGCATAAAGCTTAAATCGAATGCACCTTGGTGAGTTGGACCATCGGCACCGACAATACCGCCGCGATCGATAGCGAACAATACCGGTAATTGCTGTAGCGCCACATCATGAATAAGTTGATCGTAGGCGCGTTGCAGGAAGGTCGAGTAAATCGCCACCACAGGCTTAAAGCCTTCACAGGCAAAACCTGCGGCTAAAGTCACTGCATGCTGCTCGGCAATCGCCGCATCGAAATATTGTTTCGGGAAACGCTGGGAAAACTCAACCATACCCGAGCCTTCGCGCATCGCAGGCGTAATCGCTAACACTTTCTCATCTTGCTCGGCTATGTCGCATAACCATTTACCGAAGACTTGGGAAAAGGTCGGTAAACCGGGTTTGGTAGCCGGCTTTTTAAACAGCGACGGGTCAAACTTAGGCACCGCATGCCAACCGATAGGATCTTTTTCAGCAGGTTCATAACCACGACCTTTCTTCGTCATGATGTGCAGCACCTGTGGACCTTTCAGATTGCGCATATTACGCATGGTCTCGACCAGAGCATCAACATCGTGGCCGTCGATAGGACCGATATAGTTGAAACCTAACTCCTCAAATAGCGTGCCAGGAACGACCATGCCCTTGAGGTGTTCCTCAGTGCGTTTGGCCATTTCTTTGATGACGGGCATGCCTTTCAATACTTTCTTGCCGCCTTCGCGCAGCGTAGTGTAGAAACGGCCTGACATCAGTTGTGCTAAATGGTTATTGAGGGCGCCGACATTTTCAGAGATCGACATTTCGTTGTCGTTCAATACCACGAGCATGTCATTGTGCAAGTCGCCAGCGTGGTTCATGGCTTCAAATACCATGCCGCCTGTCATGGCGCCATCGCCGATCACGGCAACGACTTTACGACCCGCTTGCTCTTTCTCTGCGGCAATCGCCATCGCCAGTGCGGCGCTAATCGACGTGCCTGAGTGCCCAACGCTGAAAGTGTCGTATTCACTTTCTTCACGCCATGGGAAAGGATGCAAGCCATCTTTTTGTCTAATGGTGTGCATCTTGTCGCGACGACCCGTGAGAATTTTATGGGGATAAGCCTGATGGCCCACATCCCAAATTAGCCGATCAAAAGGGGTGTTGTAGACATAGTGCAACGCAACAGTGAGTTCCACTGTGCCGAGCCCAGAGGCAAAATGTCCGCTGGACATGCCAACAGACTTAAGAAGGAACTCGCGCAGTTCGTCGGCTACTTGTGGTAAAAGTGCCTGAGGAAGCTGGCGGAGTTCATTGGGGGTGTTGGCCTGCGCCAACACGGGAAACTGAGAAATGTCCAAACTCATAGCGAGATACTTCGACTCTTATTATATTCTTCGCTCAATGATATAGCGGGCGAAGTCTGCAATTAACTGGCTATTGTATGGCAATTTAGCCAGCGCTGATAGTGCCTCTTGGATCAGTTGTTTGGCGGTGTCTTGTGCACCTTGTAGTCCAAGTAGTTGTGGAAACGTACTTTTATTCGATTCAGTATCAGAGCCTTGCGGCTTACCGAGTTCTTCGGTGGTGGCTACGATGTCGAGGATATCGTCTTGTACTTGAAAGGCGAGTCCGACCGCATGGGCAAAATCCATCATAGCAGCATACTGATCTTTTGGCGCGTTTGCGGCGATTAAAGCTAACTCAACGGCGCAGCTGATAAGGGCGCCCGTTTTCATATTATGTAACTGAGTTAATGCTTTAAGATCAATATGTTTATCTGTTGAGGCTAAGTCTATCGCTTGGCCGCCACACATGCCACGATAACCTGAGGCTTTTGCTAATACTCTGACCATAGCGATATGTTGCTCGCTGCTGATCCCAGCTACCGCTTCGGTGACAATTTCAAAGGCTAAGGTCTGCAGTGCATCCCCCGCTAAAATGGCGGTCGCTTCATCAAAGGCGATATGCACTGTGGGCTGACCACGGCGCAGCTCATCATCATCCATGGCGGGTAAATCATCGTGGATCAATGAATAAGCATGGATACATTCAATGGCTGCGGCGCAGGCATCTAATTTTTCGAGCTCGACCCCAAACATGCGTCCGACACTGTATACGAGGAAAGGTCGAATGCGTTTGCCACCCAATAAGGCGCCGTAAGTCATGGCGGCTTTTAATTGGGGAGCGGTTTCTTCAAGCGTACTAAAACGCTGTTTTAATTGATTATCAACCCGTTGTTGATATTCTTGAATGGCACTGACTAACACGCTTATTCGCCCTCAACGGCATAGGGGGATAGGGGCGCATTTTCATCTTGTTTCAGTAAAATGGCCACTTTTTGTTGGGCTTGTTCGAGTTTTGCTTGGCTATTTCGAACCAGATTGATGCCACGTTCAAATTGTTTTAACGCGTCATCGAGGGAGATATCGCCTTGTTCTAGATCGGCAACAATGCGCTCAAGTTCGCCAAGGGATTCTTCAAAACTGAGATTTTCGGGTTTTTTCGCCACGTTTATGCTTCCTTTGATTTAGCGGACACAAGGTATATCAGGGCGGCTTAAGGGTCAAATTCAGACTAAAGATATTTGCTCAATAGCACGCTTTGTTACTGAATTTTTTTCAGAAAATATAAATTGTCGCTAAACTTGCTTAGTGTGTGTCCGATAACTGACAATAGTATCATCATTTGTATGGTAATTTTTAACTTGATAGACAAGGCTCGCATGTGTGTCGTTGGGATTATCTTACTCAGTGGAACAGCTGAGTCTTATTGCTTACCTAGGGTGAGTATTATGTCGTTTATTACGAAAAGTGAGGAGCCGTTGTGGATTTAGCAACAGTAATTGGAATTGTGGGTGCCTTTGGTTTCATCTTAGGGGCAATGGCCACCAGCGGCGGTTTAATGATTTTCGTTGATGTACCTTCGATTCTTATTGTTTTCGGTGGGTCCTTCTTCGTGGTGATGATGAAGTTCAATCTTAAACAGTTTTTTAGCGCGGTAAAAATCGCCGCCAAAGCGTTTATTTTTAAGATTGATAAGCCAGAAGATTTGATTGAACAGTCCGTGACTATGGCTGATGCCGCCCGTAAAGGCGGTTTTTTAGCTTTAGAAGAAGCGCAAATTACCAACAGTTTCATGCAAAAAGCCGTCGACATGCTTGTTGATGGTCACGATGGTGAAGTGGTGCGCGCTGCCTTAGAAAAGGATATTGCGCTGACTGAAGAGCGTCATCGTACTGGGATCGGCATTTTTAGAGCGTTTGGTGACGTAGGCCCGGCAATGGGCATGATAGGTACACTAGTGGGCCTTGTGGCCATGCTATCAAACATGTCAGATCCTAAATCCATTGGCCCCTCGATGGCGGTTGCGTTGTTAACTACCTTATACGGCGCTATGGTCGCTAACATGGTTTGTCTTCCTATCGCGGATAAGTTAACGCTTAGGATGGGTGAAGAAATGTTGAACCGTAACTTGATTATGGATGCGGTATTGGCGATTCAAGACGGACAAAACCCTCGGGTGATTGAAGGCTTCTTGAAAAATTATCTGGCTGAGAAAAATCGCAAAATAGATACAACGGACGGAGAGTAGCCCATGGCTAAGGCTAAGTGCAACTGTCCACCGGCCGGAGCACCGATGTGGTTGGCGACCTTTGCTGACTTGATGTCGTTGTTGATGTGTTTCTTCGTGTTGTTATTGTCATTTTCCGAAATGGACGTAATGAAGTTTAAGCAGATCGCGGGCTCAATGAAGTATGCCTTTGGTGTGCAAAATAAGGTGGAAGTCAAAGATATCCCGAAGGGGACTTCAGTAATTGCCTTAGAATTTAGACCAGGCCGCCCCGATCCCACGCCGATTGAAATCATCAACCAGCAAACCAATGAAATGACGGAACCTGTATTGGATTACCAAGCGGGTGAAGACGACAGTGCGGGCGGCGTACAGCAGCAAAGTGGTTCTCAGCGTGGCGGTGAAGCCACTGCGACGGCGCAAGAAGTGGCCGATGCGGTTAAAGCCGAAGCGGCAGCGGCGCAGGATAAGATCAATCAAGAAGTGAAGAAGATGGCGCAGGAACTCAATAAAGAAATCACCGATGGTGCGATAGAAATTGAGTCCTTAGGTCAGCAGATTATTATCCGTATCCGTGAGAAGGGCTCATTTGCCTCTGGTTCTGGCTTCCTTCAGCCTCGATTTAAACCTGTGGTGCGCTCTGTTGGCGAACTGCTAAAAGATGTGCCAGGGATTATTACGGTATCGGGTTACACGGATGATATGCAAATCAGCGATGAGCTTTATAGCTCTAACTGGGATTTATCCAGTAAACGTGCTGTGGCTGTGGCCCACGAGTTAGTACAAGTTAAAGGCTTTGATTCTAAAAGGATGAAAGTGGTTGGCATGGCGTCTAACAATCCGATAGTGCCAAATGATTCACCGGAGAATCGTGCCCGTAACCGCAGGGTGGAAATTGCCATTGAACAAGGTAAAGCCAAGGAATCTGATGAAATTCAGGTTGGCAATTCGCCTTAGATAGGCTCAATACGCGCTGTATCTAAAGCCGCAATTCTGTTGCGGCTTTTTTTATTGTACTAATGCAGACTTTTCCCTTTTTAGGTCGCTTGGGTATATAATCCTCCGATTATTCTTTTAACCAATTTTGCTGTTTTAAAATTGCCCGCGGAAATCCCATGAAGTTTATTGTAAAGCTGTACCCAGAAATCATGATGAAGAGCAAGCCTGTACGCATGCGCTTCACCAAAATGCTCGAAACCAACATACGTAATGTGCTCAAAAAAGTCGACGAAGACGCTAAAGTTCAACGTCAGTGGGACCGCATTATGGTTATGGTACCAAAGGATAAGCCTGAGTTGGCCCAAGCCTTCGGTGAGCGTCTGGCGTGTATTCCTGGCATTGCACACGTAGTGCAAGTGGATGAGTACAGCTTTGAATCTGTGGACGATATTTATCAGCAAGTCTTGCCTGTTTACCGTGACCAACTCGCGGGTAAAACCTTCTGCGTGCGAGTGAAGCGCACTGGCGATCACGATTTTAATTCTATCGAAGTGGAGCGTTACGTCGGCGGCGGCTTAAATCAGTTTACCGATGCTTTAGGTGTGCGTTTAAAGAATCCCGATATTACCGTTAACCTTGAAATTGAACGCGATAATCTTTACATGGTCACTAAGCGTATTGAAGGCTTAGGCGGTTTCCCGATGGCGACACAGGAAGATGTGTTGTCTTTGATTTCAGGTGGTTTTGACTCAGGTGTGTCTAGCTATCAATTTATCAAAAAGGGCGCGCGTACCCATTACTGCTTCTTCAATCTGGGCGGCGCACAGCATGAAATTGGCGTGAAGCAAGTGGCTTACCATTTGTGGAAAACCTACGGCGAATCCCATAAGGTGAAGTTTATCTCTGTGCCTTTTGAGCCTGTGGTCGCTGAGATTTTAGAGCGTATCGATAATGGCCAAATGGGCGTTGTGCTCAAGCGTATGATGATGCGCACTGCGGCGCGTATTGCCGACCGTATGGGCATTCAAGCCTTAGTAACCGGTGAAAGTTTAGGCCAAGTCTCTAGCCAAACGCTGACTAACTTGAACGTGATTGACCGCTGTACTGAGCTGTTGATTTTACGTCCGCTGATCGCCATGGATAAGCAAGACATTATCAACGAGAGCCGTAAAATCGGCACCGAAGATTTTGCCAAGTCGATGCCTGAATATTGCGGCGTGATTTCGCAAAAGCCAACGGTTAAAGCGGTATTAGCTAAAGTTGAAGCGGAAGAGAAGAAGTTCTCTGAAGATTTGATCGATCAAATCATCGCCCAGTCTGTCACGATTGATATCAGGGAGATCGCAGAACAAATGGATACTCGGATTACTGAGACTGAAACGGTCGCCAGTATTGATACCAACCAAGTGGTCATTGATATTCGCGCCCCTGAAGAAGAGGAAAGCAAACCGTTGCAAATTGAAGGCATCGAGATTAAACGTATCCCATTCTTCAAGTTAGCGACTCAATTTGCCGATCTCGATAAGCAAAAAACCTATTTGCTGTATTGTGAGCGTGGGGTGATGAGTAAATTGCAGGCATTGTATTTAATCGAGCAAGGCTACACTAACGTCAAAGTGTATCGCCCATAAATCCATGCAAACTTGCCCACTGACATGTCTTGTCAGTGGGAAGTGCCCATAGATCTTGAATACAAAAAAGCCGCATATCAATGCGGCTTTTTCTTTTGGTCTTCGCGGTGAAAACCTAAATTGGTGTTGTCTTATAAGCTGTTAGGCTTAACGACTTGCTGATTTGATGCGACATCATCTGCGGCAATCAATAGCGTGGCTTCTTGCAGCACTTCTTGGTGCATTTTATTCATTGCAGCAGTTAAGTCTGCAGTGATACTGGCTTGTAAGTCGCTAGTATCGATGACGATTTCGTCAACGAGTACATTAGCACTGGCATTTAAGCTGAGTGCTGAAATTATCGCTAACGCAAACGCTGATTTTAAATTAAACATAGTCGCCTCCGGGCTGACAAATTAACGCTGTCAGACATTCCCATCACCAACTTTGAGATTGTCCAACTAGGGTGTTTCATAGATATAAGTGTTTCGTGGATACCGCTGTTTCAATGGCGCAAAATTTAACCAAAATCACTGGCCTTTACAAACGATTAAATGTAACAATACGGATTAGAAAAACTAATTAAAAAACGAGACTGAGATCACTATGTCCAGACGATTACCACCGCTTAATGCGGTTAAAGCATTTGAGGCAGCCGCGCGGCATTTGAGCTTTACGCGCGCAGCAGAAGAATTGTTTGTTACGCAGGCTGCGGTGAGCCATCAAATAAAGGCATTAGAAGATTTCCTCGGATTAAAATTATTTCGTCGAAAGAACCGTTCTTTGCTTTTAACTGAAGAAGGGCAGAGCTACTTCCTCGACATCAAAGACATCTTTATTCAACTCGCCGATGCTACCGACCGATTACTCGCCCGCAGTGCGATTGGTTCACTGACGGTCAGTATGTCGCCCAGTTTTGCAATTCAATGGTTAGTGCCGCGTTTGGCAAAGTTCAGTGAGAAAAATCCCGATATCGATGTGCGTATTAAAGCTGTCGATACCGAAGCCAGCTCATTAACCGATGATGTGGATGTGGCTATTTATTATGGTCTAGGCAATTGGCCTGGTCTGCGCGCCGATAAGCTCAGAAACGAAGTGCTCATTCCTGTGTGTTCGCCCATGTTACTCAATGGCCCTAAGCCGTTGTCAAAACCGAGCGATTTAAAATATCACACACTATTACATGATATGAATCGTCACGATTGGCAGGCGTGGTTTAGACAATGTGGGATTAACGATATTAATGTGAACCAAGGCCCCATCTTCAGTCATTCGTCCTTGGTATTGCAGGCGGCGGCCCATGGTCAAGGCGTGGCTTTAGGTTACAGCGTACTGGCGCGTCCCGATATAAAAGCGGGGCGTCTCGTGTGCCCATTCCAAGAAGTCTTGGTCAGTAAAGATGCTTACTACTTGGTTTGCCAGCAGAATCACGCAGAGCTTGGTAAGGTCGTCGCGTTTCGCGAATGGATGTTAGACATGTTTGCTGAGGAGTCGCGTAGTGAGTTGTTGCCCGGATAAGCCAAGTTTTGTATTAGAGGGTGAGCCTGCGAGCACAATGATTTTATTGGCCCACGGCGCGGGCGCTAACATGGACTCTGAGTTTATGCAGGCCATGTCGGCGGGGCTTGTGGCTAAGGGCTGCCAAGTGATGCGCTTTAATTTTCCCTATATGCAGGCCAATGCCGTCGATGGCAAACGGCGTCCACCGGACCGCGCGCCTAAATTGCTCGCGTGTTTTACACAGATGCTCGATATCGCCCATTCACAACCTAAGGTCGAGCGTGTCGTACTGATGGGTAAATCTATGGGCGGGCGTATGGCGGCGTTATTAGCCTGCGATCCCGCGTTAGCTTCGCGCATCGATAGGGTGATTTGTTTAGGTTATCCCTTTGTGCCACTTAAAGGCGGCGAGCCTAGATTGGAACCTTTGAATGAATGCCAAGTCCCAGTATTAGTCGTACAGGGCGAGCGGGATAAGTTCGGTGGCAAAGAGCAGATCCCAAATTGGCTTTTGAAAGCTGAGATAGGATTGGCTTGGATAACCGACGGCGATCATAGTTTTGTCCCAAGAAAGTCGTCAGGCACCACTGAAGCCGCTAACCTTGCACGTGCCATTGATTTATCTAGCGATTTTATTGGTTAGCTTAATGTTGAGCGAATGAATGTTGAATGAGTTAAGCCCATTCCAGCAGGAGAGTTAAATGCGTAAAGGTCTATTGTTACTCGCCGCCGTGAGCGGATTTTTAGCCGTCGCCTTAGGGGCTTTTGGTGCCCATGGTTTAAAAGCAGTCGCACCACCGGATTTGATTGAGGTGTTTAATCTTGGGGTGCAATACCATTTCTACCATACCTTCGCCTTAATCATGGTTGCCTTTTCGGGCCAATGGTTAACCTCACGTTTATTGGATTGGTCAGCCTATTTGTTTATTGTAGGCATAGTGTTGTTTTCTGGCTCGTTATACGGACTGGCATTGTTTGGCACTAAGTGGCTTGGCCCTATTACGCCAATGGGCGGTGGGTGTTTCTTACTCGGCTGGTTATTATTTGCCGCTGCGGTATGGCGCCATAAAGTGATTGACGGTCACGAGTCTTAATCTCGATCATCAATTTGAGTTAACAGGCTTAGGACGCACCTAAGCCTTTTTTATTTCTCCAATCGCAATTCAAAGTTCCGCAAGTAGGCAAATAGGGCATTTGTGGATTGAAATTGGTATACTGACGCCCAAATCGATAGTCAGCCAATGCTTTGGCTTGGATTTCTCAGGGATCCCCATGAAAAACCTATTTTTATTTTGCCGCGCAGGCTTTGAAAAAGAATGCGCTGCAGAAATCCAACAGCGAGCCGGTGAGCTCAATGTGGGTGGCTTTGTTAAGGCCAACAATAACGACGCCTATGTCGTGTACCAATGTTTTGAAGATGACGCCGCAGATACGTTAGTGAAACAACTGCCTTTAGATTCGCTCATTTTCGCTCGCCAGATGTTTGCTGCCAGCGACTTATTAGTCGACTTGCCTGAAAACGACAGAATTAGCCCAATCGTGGCGGCACTCAGTGAAGTCAGCAAAGCGGGTGAAGTGCGGGTTGAAACGCCAGATACTAACGAAGCGAAAGAGCTATCGGCTTTTTGCCGTAAGTTCACTGTGCCTTTACGCCAGCATTTAAAAAAATCCGGCAGTTTGCTCGCGCAGGAAAATCCAAAACGTCCGATTATCCACGTGTGTTTTATCGGACCCGGCCGTGCCTATGTGGGTTATTCCTACAGCAATAACAGCTCGCCACACTTTATGGGTATTCCACGTCTGAAAATGGCGGCGGATGCTCCGAGTCGTTCTAGCCTGAAACTCGATGAAGCCTTTGGCCAATTCGTGCCTAAGGAAGAGCAAGAAGAGCGTATTCGCAGTGGCATGAACTCAGTGGATTTGGGCGCTTGCCCAGGTGGCTGGACTTATCAACTGGTGCGTCGCGGCATGTTTGTGTCGGCTGTCGATAATGGTCCCATGGATGAGAAACTCATGGAAACGGGCCAAGTGAAGCATTACCGTGAAGACGGTTTCCGTTTCGAACCACAGCGCAAAAATATCTATTGGCTAGTGTGCGACATGGTTGAGAAACCAGCGCGCGTAGCTGAACTGATTGAAGCTTGGGCGATTAACGGTTGGTTTAAGGAAGCTATTTTCAACCTTAAATTACCGATGAAGAGCCGCTATAAAGAAGTCACTGCCATTCTTGAGACCATGCAGACCATTCTTAAAGAGAACGGCGTGACCGATTTTAAAGTGCAGTGTAAGCATCTTTATCACGACCGTGATGAAGTGACTGTGCATTTATGGCTACGTCCTAATACTGCGTGGAATTAATTCCAGTGCTAACCTGCGTTGATCTTGCTGTCGCAATCACGCTAATCGTTAGGCGGCTTTAAAAACTACGCAAGTTTAAAGCTACGCAGTTTTAAAGTCATGCAGGTTTAAAAGCCAGATAACAAAAAGCCCCCAAAGGAAACTTCGGGGCTTTTTCGTATTTACTCATTTGAGTTTCAAACGCTTACTTCTTATGAAGCTGAAGCTTGAACAAGCGCGTTATAGACTCGCCTTAAACGCGCTCAGCATTGAGATCACAGACGCTCAAGAACCGCTTGAGTGAAGTCAGTCGTGCCGTGAGTGCCGCCTAAATCGCGAGTGGTACGGTCGCCTTCTTCGATCACTGCAGATACCGCTTTACGGATTTGCTCAGCTTTGTCAGCCATACCTAAATATTCCAGCATCTGGATAGAGGCTAAAATTACTGAGGTTGGGTTCGCGAGGTTTTTACCAGCGATATCCGGTGCACTACCGTGAACGGCTTCGAAAATCGCAGCATCACGGCCAATGTTTGCGCCTGGTGCCATACCTAAACCACCGACTAAACCGGCACATAGATCCGATAAAATGTCACCGAACAGGTTGGTCGTTACGATCACATCGAAGTTTTCTGGGTTCATCACTAACTTCATGCACGTTGCATCGACGATCATTTCTTCAGTCTTGATGTCTGGGTAACGTAGGCTCACTTCACGGGCCACTTTCAGGAACAGGCCTGATGTTGACTTCATGATGTTGGCTTTGTGCACGATAGTGACTTTCTTACGGTTTTCTTTGCGAGCTAGTTCGTAGGCAAAAGTGGCGATTTGCTCGGCACCTTGGCGAGTCACGATACTGGTCGCTTCTGCCGTCAAACCATCTTCAGACACTTTTTGGCCATAGCCAGAATACATGCCTTCAGTGTTTTCGCGCACAGTGATGATATCGATATTTTCGTAACGAGCTTGAGTGCCTTTGAAAGAAATCACTGGGCGTACGTTAGCGTACAGGCCGAATTTTTTACGTAAAGTCACGTTGATAGAGGTAAAGCCTTCACCTACTGGCGTCGTCAGTGGACCTTTCAGTGTGATACGGTTTTTTTCGATTAATTCTAAGGTGCGCGGTGGCAGTAACTCGCCTTGCTTTTCGAGTGCAGTCAGGCCGGCATCGGCAAATTCATATTCAAAATCACAGCCCGCTTTATCGAGAATTTTTAAGGCTGAATCAATAATACTTGGGCCAATTCCATCACCTGGAATTACGGTTATCGTTCTTTTTGACATGGAGAAGTCCTTCCACGGTTCGTCGTTACTGCAATTGTCTGCCCCAGCGTTAACTGGATAGCAGGACTATGAATTTGGTATTTTTTCTGCCTATTATTTTAACCATCTTTGGTCAAACTTCACAGGAAATAGTGAGCAATATCACGATTTTTTATGTGGTATAACTTGTAAAAATACTGGGTTCTCACCATGATGGAGAGCCAATGGTTAAAAAAGTCTACTTTAGTCTAACAAATATATAAAAGAGGAAGACATTGAAGTTAATCCCTATCACATCTCTGGTGCTGTTATCCCTTGGAATATTGCCAGCAGTGCAGGCTGAAACCAGCACTAAACCGCTCACCCTCACAGACATCATGCACTTTGAATCCCTTGAAAAGCCGGTTATCGCAGATAAGGGCCAAGTCATCGCGGTCGAGTCTGCGCCCGATCGCGGGGATAGTCACGTCATTGTGATAAATGTGCTGTCGCAGCAAAGTTATCAAATTGCGGGTGGGTCAGATCCTTTAGTGAGTCACGATGGTCGCTTTGTGGCTGTGGTGGTCAAACCGAGTTTGCTCACGCGTGAAACGAGTGATGCCAAGGCGAAGAAAAAACTCAAGTCCGACATGGTATTACTCGATACCCAAACGGGCACTCAAACCCGCTTTGAGCGCGTGAAGGAATTCGTGTTCAGTGAGGACGGTAAGCATTTGGCAATGTGGTTTGAGGCCGATGAAGAGTCTAAAAAAGATGCTGAGCCTAAAGCCATCGAAAAACTCGCTGAAGCAGGCACACAAACTCATGCTAAAGCCGATAAGCCAAAGGTTGATAAGTTTGACCAAGACCGCCGTTTTAGTTTGATCAGTTTAGACGATCAAACTAAGCGCATCGATGTTGAGCAAGTGACTGGTTATGTGTTTGATAAGGCGAGCCGCCGACTTGCGTTAGCGGTGAATGATATCGCCAATAAACAGCATCAATTGCAATTAGTGGATTTACATACCCACCAAAAAACCGTCGTTTTTGATTCGCCTAGCCAACAGGTTGGTGCGTTAGCGCTGGCTAAAAATGGTCGTTGGCTGGCGTTTACGCAGGGCAAAGATAGCGAGTTGCCCTATGGTCGCAGCTATCAGTTATCGTTGGTCGATTTGCAATCGGGTAAAATCAGCAAAACTCCTGAGTCACCTGAGTGGAAACTTAATCGCTACACAAGTTTAAGCTTCTCATTGGATAGCGAACGGCTGTTCTTCGGCCGCGTGCCAGAGGTGAGCCAGCAGCTTAGTTTGCAGAAAATCACCGAAGAAAAAGACCTGTTCGATGCCGATATTGTTACTGGACAGCGCGGGCTTAAGGTGTGGCATGGTAACGACCCACGGATTAAACCTCACGAAATCAAGCAATATGAGGATGAGCAAAAACGCACTTACCTTGCGGTATTGCATTTAGGCTCAAATAACGTGGTGCAGCTTGGCGATAAAACTGTTCCAGATGTGACCATTTCACAACATAAGCGCTTTATGTTGGCGAGTTCAGATTTGCCCTATCGCAAGATGGCGACGTGGGCGGGCTTCTATCAAGACTATTATCTGGTCGACATTAACACTGGCAGTAAGGTGCCTTTTTTGACTCAGCAGCCGAGCGATGCCGAGCCAAGTTTGTCGGGTAACGGCAAGTATGTAGCTTATTATCAGCAAGGTAATGTGTATCTTTATGATATTGCTGAGGCTCATCGCACTAACCTGACAAGATCATTAAAGGTCAGCTTTGCCGATGAAGACCATGACTATCCATCGAGTGCGCCGGGATACGGTTTTGGCCCTTGGCTGAAAGATGACGCTGGGTTCTTGGTTTACGATAAATATGATGTCTGGCAGTTTAATACTGAATCTAAGGCAGGTTTTGCCTTAACCGCAGGTAAAGGGCGCACCCAGAAAATTCAATATCGTCTTGAGGGCTTAGTCGATAATCCCGATGAACCGACTGAGCTTGCCTATAACGCCACTGTGTTACTCCACGGTTATAGCGATAAAACTAAGGGTGATGGCTTCTACCAAGCGACGCTAGGCGCAGCGGGCGTGAAGACGCTGATGCAAGGCGAGTATAAATTGACTGTGTTAGGCCGCAGCAAAGACGCTGATACCATTGTGTTTTCTAAGGAGCGTTTCGATTTATTCCCTGATTTGTATACAGCTAACTATAGCGCACCGCAAAATGCGCTTAAGCAAACGGATTTAGATAAGCAACGTCAAGCCTTTAACTGGAGCCAATCTGAGTTAGTTCACTGGACGAATGGCGATGGTAAGCCGTTAGATGGTGTGCTGATCAAGCCGACTAATTATCAAGCGGGTCAGCGCGTTCCTGTGTTGGTTTATTACTATCGCTTTATGACGGATAGACTGCATGCCTTCCCGCAAATGAACATTAACCACAGACCTAATTTTGCTTGGTATATCAATAATGGTTATGCGGTGTTCTTACCGGATATGCGCTTTGAAATTGGTTACCCCGGCGCGAGTTCGGTGCAAGCGCTCACCTCAGGCGTGCAAAAGCTGATTGAGATGGGCATTGCCGATCCCGATGCCATTGGGCTGCAAGGTCATTCTTGGAGTGGTTACCAAACGGCGTTTGCCATTACTCAGACTAAGATGTTTAAGGCAGCGGTAGCCGGTGCGCCAGTATCGAACATGACCAGCGCCTACAGTGGTATTCGCCATGGTACGGGTATTGCGCGTCAGTTCCAGTATGAAACTGGCCAAAGTCGCATTGGCGCGAGTTTGTTTGCCGCGCCGCAAAAGTACATTGAAAACTCGCCAGTATTTTACGCTGACCGTATTCAAACGCCTTTGATGATCATGTTTGGTGATAAGGACGATGCGGTACCTTGGGAGCAAGGTGTTGAAATGTACTTGGCTATGCGCCGTGCGGGTAAAGATGTGGTGTTCTTGCAATACGAGGATGAGCCGCATCACTTGAAAAAGTACCCGAACAAGCTCGATTACAGCATTCGTATGATGCAGTATTTCGACCATTATCTGAAAGGTAAACCCGCACCAGAATGGCTCAGCAAAGGCGAAGCCTATGTCGAGTACAAGGCAGATGATGAATAAGTGACTGATTTAGCTTATTGCTATCGCACTGAGTGACCTAGGTATGCAGTCACTAAGACGTTCAGTTGGTTAATTATGAAAATAAAAACGCCACCGATTAGGTGGCGTTTTTATTTAGTTGTCAGTCGTATTTATTTACTGCTCAATGTCTCGTGGGCGGAAGTGAGCACAGTGTCTGTGCCCGCATCGAGGTATTGCTTATAGGTATCTTGGCCCCAAGCAATCAACTTATCATTTTCAAAAATAAGCGGGGTACATTCCTCTTTGGTCGTCACACCGTCTGACTTTTCATGGTGAGTGCGATAAAAGAGTACCTGTAACTTAGCTTCCTTGACGGCTTTTGCCTCAGAAAAGTCGGCCTTACCGAGCAATTCTTTTACTGAACCGATATTTTGCCCTAAGGTTAAATCGTTCATCTTCTGGCTGTTATAGGCCTGTCGGTCCTCCCAATTCATGTCTTCTGGCGTTGGTTCATAAACCAGTACAACCACAGCGACAAAGGCGACGTAGGCGGCAAAAATACTACCAATAATTACTGAAACTTTTGATTTCATTTATAGTTATTCCTTTACCTCATTAGATGAGTCACTTGAGCACGTCCATAAAATACGCTTTTGTTGCGCTAAGGTAAATGCGTTAATTGCAACTTTGTGTTAACAGAAGTTTAGTCTTGATTGATGGTTTTTTCAGGTGGGGAGTCAATCACGCGAAAGTCTTTCAAGTTGATATTGAGTGGTAGGTCCGTTTGTAACTGCGCCAGCTTATAACTCAGCCTCGCCATCTCTTTGCCCTCGGCGAGCTTCTTCGCTTGCTTAGCGCCTAGGTTAGATAAGGAGGAGAACAAGGTCGGTAAGCTTCTAAAGGTTTTCAATAACTCGGCGGCCGACTTAGGGCCTATGCCCGCAATACCAGGAATTTTATTACCGCTGTCGCCCGCTAATGCCATCAGGTCGAGAAATTGGCTGCGCTCAACACCAAGTTTTTGTTCCAACGCCGCAATATCGAGGTACTGCTGATTAAAGTGATCCCATTGACTGATTTGGCGATGATTAAGCTGACTAAAACCTTTGTCGGTGGACACAATTATGGCTTCACCTTGCGCTTTGGCGGTTTTTATCGCCAGTGTCGCAATCACATCATCGGCCTCGGCGGCGGCATAAATAGAGCCAATGTGCATTGCGGTTAAGTGGTCTTGCAGCGCAACTAAACCCTGCGCCAGTGGTTCTGGCATAGGTTTACGGCCTTTTTTGTAATCGGGATAAAGCTGTTTACGCCATGAGATTTCATCACCGTCCCACACGATAGCTACATGGGTAGGGCGATGCACCCGCAGCAGTTTAGTGCACGCCGAACTGACGCGCTCTGTGAGGCTTTGCATATCTGCTTCATCGGGGATCGCCGCATAGATGCGGCGAACCAAGTTGAGACCATCGATGATTAAAAACTTGTTCATGGGGTGTCGTTGTTTCGCTCTCTATTTCACTATTTGGTAGCAAGGAATATAAGCGCTTCCGGGAAGCTTCATTCTTTGCTGTTGCACAAATGCACTCAAGAGCTTATCCATCATGTCCATGAGTTTAGGATCGCCTTTCAATTGGAAGGGACCATCGCGCTCTATGTGCTTGATTGTTTCCGACTTGACGTTACCCGCCACTATACCCGAAAACGCTTTGCGCAGGTTGGCGGCAAGCTCGGCTTTATTGGTTTGGAAGTGCAAGTCTAAGTTTGCCATCACCTCGTGGCTCGGGACAAAAGGTAACTGGAATTCAGATTCAATCTTCAGTGCCCACTGATATTGGTAAGCATCACCCGTTGAGCGGCGATAGGCTTTAACCTGCTCCATGCTTTTCTTCATGATACGCGCCACTTCAGTGGGATTATCTATGATGATTTGATACTTTTTCTGAGCTTCAGGGCCTAAGGTTGAGGCAATAAACTCATCAATCTTAATGAAGTAATCGGCGCTTTCCGTGGGGCCTGTGAGGATCAGCGGGAAAGGGGTTTCTTGGTTTTCTTCGTTGAGTAAGATACCCAAGATATAGAGCAACTCTTCCGCCGTGCCAGCACCACCTGGGAAGATAATAATGCCGTGACCTAAACGCACGAAGGCTTCGAGGCGTTTTTCAATATCGGGTAAGATCACCAGTTCATTGACGATTTGATTCGGTGGCTCGGCGGCAATAATACTCGGCTCAGTCAAACCAATATAACGGGCATTTTTAATCCTTTGTTTGGCATGACCTATGGCCGCACCTTTCATCGGGCCTTCCATCGCGCCAGGACCACAGCCAGTACAAATGTCCAATTCCCTCAGGCCAAGTTGATAACCTACCTCGCGGGTATATTGGTATTCGATGGCATTAATACTGTGCCCGCCCCAACAGACCACGACGTTAGGGTCTTTCATGGGGGCAATTGCCCGCGCATTACGCAAAATATCAAACACCACATTGGTGATATGGTGGGCGTTGGTCAGATTAATGTGTTTGAGCGAGTCGTATCTGTCGCTGATATAGAGGATGTCGCGTAAAACAGAGAACAGATGTTCTTGAATGCCAGTGATTATTTGACCATCGACAAAGGCTTGTTCAGGGGGATTGACCAATTCTAATTTAACACCGCGTTCCCGTTGTAGGACGTGGATATCGAAATCATGGTATTGCTCGAATAGGGCTTTAGAGTTGTCGGTTTTTAAACCCGCGGCAAGCACTGCTAAGGAGCAGTTGCGGTACAGTTGATATAGCGTGCTTTTGGCACTTTTTTTGAGACGATCAACTTCAAGTTGCGAAAGCTGATCCATGCTGCCTTTAGGGCTGACTTTTACTATCATTTACCACTCCTTCGTCATGACAGGAGTGATTAGAGGAGGCGTATAGTGGGGCTCAATTATACGTCAATCACAACCCTGTCTCTGCTTTCGTGTTTCGCTTTGTAGAGTGCTGCATCGGCGCGTTCGAAGGTCTCATGTATGAGCTCACTTCCCATAACTTGCGCAGCCCCTATAGATACTGTAACTGTAATTCTCTGATTTTTAAATTTAAATGGAATATTTTTTACTTTCTCGCGCACTCTGTTTAAAAGTTGAGCGATATCAGCAGGTGCGACATCGGGTAATAGCAGGACAAATTCTTCGCCGCCATAACGGGCAACAAATTCGGTATCGCGTAGCGAGTTTTTCAAGGCCATCGCAATCACCTGCAGGGTTTTGTCGCCCGTGCTGTGACCAAAGCTGTCGTTGATAGTTTTGAAGTGGTCGATATCGGCAACCGCCACCCACAGGGGCGATTTATGCCGTTGATAGTTACGGTATTCCAAATCCATGCGCTCTTCTAACGCGGCACGGTTAGGTAACTGAGTTAAGCTGTCGAGCAAGTTAAGTTTTTGCTGTTCGAACAAACGCTCTTTGTAGGTGTTCGCCTCGTTACTTAATTCATTAAGCTCTTTGCGCATCGTCTCCATCGACTTACGCAGCAAGGCTTGTTCTCTTTGCTCTAAGGCTTCTTTACGGGCCAATGCCGAACGAATGGAGTTAAGTTGCTCAGTCAATTGGGCTTTAAGATCGACAATATCTTCCACATCGATAATGATTTCACCGGCGTTATCGACGCGGGTGTTGATCTCACGATTCAACTGGGTCTTGAGTTGGAAGCTGCGTTGATTGTGGTTGTAAGATTCACTGACCACTTCACGCACTGCGGCTAAGGCATCGTTGAGGGCAAACAAAAACTCTTGCGATGCCGATTTCTCGCGGGCGATGTTATCAAGTAATAACGCTAAAATGGTTTGGTAGGCTTCGAGCAAGCTATCAACTTCAATCTCAGAAGAGAGCACTTCTTTAATCACTAAGACTTGGTCACGCTGATCTTTACGAAACTCGATTTCCGAAATCATCTGCGCCAGCTCATGGGCTAGCTGCCTGTGTTTTGGCAAGACATCGAGTTTTTCAGATTCGTTAAATTGTAGCTGTAATATGGTTTCGTAGAAGCCGATGATTTGCTTAACTTTAGGAATATATTCCCAAACTGTGTGGAAAGGTTTAGCCAGATCTTGTTTGAAGTAATTGACTTCTTTTTTGAGTTTTTCAGGTGCAGAGTTAACGCGTTGGATCTGACGGATCACCTGTGACAAACCCGCACGACTCTCTTCGAGTTGTACCATCACATGGTGATATTGGCCTTTTAACAGGCGCTCGACATCGACTAATTCTGGCAACGCCTCATCGACTCGCTCAAACGTATTTAAGTTATGGCGAAGTTTGGCGAGTTTATTATCTAGCTCAAGATTTTGCCCTTTACAGGCGAGGCTTAAGTGACCAATAAATTGCAGTAATGTCTGTAACTTTGCGTTTCTGTCTTCATTGACTTCATCGAGGGCTAGTTTGGCCGAATGAAGTTTCTGTTGCAGCAAGGCAAGTTGTGAAACGGTAGCGCTCGAATCCTTCATTCTGAGTGTTGTCCTAACTCTGCAAGGCTAAAAAACATGACGATCCTATGTCCAGATTAGCTGTTAACTCATATGATACTAATGTTATAACACTGGGCGTAGAGTGCAAATGCGATTTACCTATGACTCTGTGATTAATTGCTGATATTGATCAAATATTTTCCAGTAATTGCCTATCTTGGTTATTTTCCCAGCAAGGCCAGCGAACATCCTCTTTATTTCCGTTGGTATCTAATCTGATTAACCCGCGCTCAATGCCTTTTTCAAGGTGTAAAAATAACGGATTGGCAAATAAGCTCAGAGGGACAAAATCGAGTGCTCTGAGGGCGACAAAATAATCGTTATTGCCCTCTAAACTGCGGGCACAGGCGAGCGCCATCTGCACGGTTTCGAACTTTAATTTCGCGGCCATTTTGATTTCTGATTTCGCTAACAGTGGCAAGTTGGCAAAACCAAGCCGGAAATGATGGACGATGTGCTGTTGGTCGAGTTTCTGGCGTATCTGGCTGAGCACGTGCGTTGGCTCAACGGCCTGGGTGAAACGCACTGCAAATACGCCTTGGCGTATCACATACACTGGTGCTGCGAGCGCATCGGTTAGATGAGTGGCCAGTTGCGCTGTTACTGCATCACTAAAATATTGGCCATAGTCGAGGTCGGTCGTGAGCTGGGCGGGGAAGGCTATAATCCCTAGGGCAGTCGTCGACGCTTGAGTTTGATTATAGCTTAAGTGCGCTAATAGCGCCGCATAGCCTAAGTTATGGGTGAAGGGTTCCTGTAGGCTCAGTCGGGTTAATGCGGCGTTTTTTTCCATGGTTTTGCGGCGATGATGCAACATATACGCAATCACCAGAAGTAAGAGTCCGGCAATGAGGCAGCTGATGAGCAGTAGCGTGTGGGTGCTGTTGCTTTCCTTAACTGTCTCAGCAAGTTTTCCCTGTACCATGTTGAGCTCAAGTTTGAGCTGTTGCTCCGCAAGGGCTGAGGTCGACACTGGTGAGTCTTTCTCTTTCTCTTTCTCTGCAAGTGTGTTGCCTAGCTCTATGATACGGGTCTGGGCATCGATGGTTTTGGTTAATTCCCCTAATTTTTGCGACGCCGAGGCAATCAGTGTGAGCGCGGCTTTTTGTTCATTGACCAGTTTTAAGTCGGTGGCTAGCGCCAATGCGATGTCGGCATGGGTCATCATCAGTGGCCAATCTTGATTGGTTTGCGCGGTTTCGCCAATTAAGAGTTCGTTATAAACCTGATAGTGATGGCTTTGTTTTTCTTTAAATATTTGATTCGCCATCAGTAAATATTTTAGGGCGTTAACATTGTCATTAATATTTGAGTAAGCTTGGCCAAGATTGTGGAAATTAAGACCTTGGGCAATATAGTTACCGCGTTTGGCATCTAATTGCTGGGCATTAAGGTAGTAATCAATCGCTTTATTCCAATCCCCTTGTTCGCCATAGACCATGGCGATCACTGTCATACAACTTGAAAGATAGGTGTCATTGCCCATTTTTTTAAAGCCTGCCGCGGCTTCATGAGCGTTTTTAAGCGCTTCATCCCATTGCTTTAAGTCACGGTATACCTTAGATAGTTGCAATTGCAGATTGGTTTTCATTGACGGGTAATTAGAGCGATTGGAGATCCGAATTGCTTCACTGTAATGCTGTAAAGATTTGGTCAGCTGCTGATTAAAATTGTAATAAAAGCCAAGTCTAGCTTCTGCCGCCGCGATTAAGTAATCGTTTCTGAGCTTATAGGCAATGTCGCGGTATGTATGGAAGTGCATCAACGCCGGTACTTCTTGGCGGATCAATAAATGTAAGCCGCCTAAGTGCTCATGAATATTGTGCTTAAGAATCAATGCTTCGATGTCATAACTGTCGTTGATGCGAGTGAGCGCTTCATTATATAGGCCAATCGCTTCTTGATATTTCTGTTCGGTACGGCCAAGGTAACGACCATTCAACATGGCGACCATAGCGAGTTCGTAGGGCGATTGCGCCGCAGTGGCTAAGAGTTCAATCAAGCTTTTTGCGTCTTGAAAACCGACCTTGGTTTTCACGTTCGGCTCCATATTCAGCCGAGTCAGCAGATACAAAATCTGTTCAAATTCGATTGGGCTGTAGCCTTGCTCTTGGGCTGCACGCTCAAATTGGTCACGGTTTTGGAACGCAAGGGGGAAGGAAATGGATTTGTTGAGCACATCATACATTTGCTGTGGTGATTCTCTTAACTCCACCTCATCAGCTTCGAGATCTCGGCTTTGAACGCTAAAAGGCAGTGACAGCAACAAAGTAAATAAAATAACCGTGAGTTTTTGCATTTGAACTGTGATTCCTCATTCCTTAAGTCAAGGAACTTATTTTGTTAGCTTTTGTTAGCGCCTAATGAGGATGCTACATCGACTTGTTATACTTGGAAAAATCATAAGAAGCATAATAACAGAAGGAAGCAAGAGTGAAACCCAACAGATTATCAATCTTGATATTAAGTGCATTATTTTCGGGCCAAGTATTAGCCGATGTGAAATATCAAATCGACCTCGTTAAACCCGAGCATCATATCGCCCAAGTGAGTGTGACTTTTCCTGAAGTGAAGACCACAGATTTTACGGTCAATCTGCCAGTGTGGCGCACGGGTAAATATCAAGTATTGCCTTTGGCCGATGGCGTGCGTTTATTTAGCGCTAAAGACAATCAAGGTCATGAACTCCCATGGAAACGTTCGGCGAGCGGTGAATGGCAAGTCGCGCTCACGCAGCCAACTAGCGTAACGGTTAGTTATCAGTTGTATGCCAATGAATTAGGCCAAAGGGTTCGCCATATTGATGCGAGCCACGCGTATTTAGATGCCAGCGGCGTGTTCATGTATAGTCCGCAATTTCGCTCTGAGCCTGTATCGGTTCAATTGAACGTTCCTGAAACGTGGCAAAGTTACTCGGGTATGGCTTCAGGCACGCCAGCGCATTCTTTTATCGCGCAAAATTACGATGTGTTAATTGATTCCCCTATCGAAACCGGTGTGAGCACCCATAAGCAATTCAGTGCTAATAGCAAAAACTATGAGTTAGTATTTTGGGGTGAAGGTAACTATGACGCCGATAAAGTCGTTAAGGATTTAACGGCATTAAGTGGTCAAGCAAAGGCGATTTGGGATGATTATCCCTTTGATCGTTATGTGTATATGGTGCACGCCACTAGCGGCGCCAGTGGCGCGACAGAACATTTAAATTCTACGGTTATCCAACTGCCGCGTTTTAGTTTCCGTGAGCGCAAGGATTACCTACGCTTTATTAGCACAGCATCCCATGAGTTTATCCATACCTGGAACGTAAAGGCCTATCGTCCTGCGGGACTTGTGCCCTATGATTATCAGCATGAAAACATGACGGAATTACTGTGGATGGCCGAAGGCTCTACCAGTTATTTTCAAGGCCAGTTACTGCTGCGTGCTGGGGTGATGACGCCTAAAGAGTTCCTCGAAGACTTAGCTAAACGCGTTGAGAAAAACCAACTCAACCCTGGGCGTGAAACTCAATCTGTTGCCGAGGCGAGTGCAGGAGAGTGGAGCAGTACGGGCGGTGATTATGCGATTAATCACAGTGTGAATATCTATTCTGAGGGTTACTTAACCTCCTTAGCGTTAGATTTCTCGCTGCTCCAAGATACTAAGCTAAAGCATTCATACCGCGATGTGCATCGCCGTTTATATCAAGATCACAGTGTGCCAAAGGGCTATGGGGTTAGTGATGTGCAGCATATCCTTAAGGATTTATCCGGCAAAGATTATGCGCCTTGGTGGCAGGCAAATGTGAATAGCCCGATGAGCTTAGATTTCCCTGAGTTGTTATCGCAGGCTGGGTTAGCAATGTCCTATGGCAAAGATTCAAAAGTCGAGGCATTTGCCGGCATGACGTTAAGCAGCGCCCATGGCTCTTTAGTGTTGGATCAAGTACTGCGTAATGGCCCTGCGTGGCAAGCGGGTATCGTCGCGGGGGATGAAGTATTAGCGATTAATGGTCTTAAGGTGACGGCTGCGGGTTTTGATAAGCGCATTAAAGACTTTAAGACTGGCGATAGCATCGAAGTAACATTATTCAGCAACGATAAAATCAAACAAGTTAAGCTCATCCTTGGGGAGCAGCAAAGCGGTAAGTTAGTGCTTAAGGGCGATGCAAAAGCGACTAAACAGCAAAAAGCCTTCTTCAAGGCTTGGTTAGGCATTGATTGGCCGTTTAATAATAAAGGCGAGCTAGTGTCTAAAGCCAATGACTAAATCAAATGGCATTCAGCTTGCGATTAGGCCGAATGCCTTAAATTTAGGCGTTTAACTGTCATAAAAAAGGCGCACCCTCATTTAGACGGTGCGCCTTTTATTATTTTGTATTTCAAGTTATTCATATAAGAAGAATACGAGTGAGTCGTAGATTTAGTTTACCTAACGGCTTAGGCTTAAACTTGCGCTTCTTCGAGTCCACCTAGTGCTGCCACGAGTGCATGCATCAAGGCGACTAACTCGCTGCCCATTAAGGCAAAGTCTGCATCTAAACGTGCCATAGGGTCGTCTGTGCCCACTTCATCGTTACCCGCTCTAAATTCTTCAGAGAATTTAAGACGTTTTACGCTGGCATCCGATTGCAATAATAGTGCAATCGACTGGCCGAAATGCAGTGCTAACTTGTGTACTTGCTTGCCTGTTGCTAGGTGAGCTAAGACTTCGTCTTCTTTTAAATCCTGTTGCTTGAAACGTACAATGCCGCCTTCATCTGCTTCGGATTTAAGTTCAGCTTCATCTTGCATTTCAAAAGGTAATGGCGCGCTGCCAAGTTTTAACCATTCGGTTAAATTGGATTCGACTGGCGCTTTAAAGCTCAATGGGATCACCGGTAAACTACCGAGCGCTTTACGTAATAATGCTAATAGCTCTTCGGCTTTAGTGGCACTTGAACTGTCGACAAGGATCATTTCCAGCTCTGGCAAAATCAAGGCATGGGTTTGGCTGCGGCGTGAAAAAGCGCGTGGCAGTAAACTTGTGATGATTTCATCTTTTAGCGCATCTTTTTCTTTTTTCGCCATCTTACGATTTTCTTCATCTTCAATGAGGGCGACTTTTTCTTCTAGGGCTTCTTTGACGACTTGGCCTGGGAGGATTTTCTCTTCTTTAGTCACACAGATCAGATGGCGATTGTCGGCGCTGTGTACCAAAGAACAGCCTTTTTTGCCTAACGCATTTGAGAAACCAAATTTACTGACATCTTGGCTTGAGCACGGAGAGAAAGTGAAATCGGCCAACGCAGTTTCTAGCGCTTCGGTTTCGACGGCAAAAGGTTTATTGAAACGATAAAGAGTAAGATTTTTAAACCACATAAGAGGCGCTCATTGAAAATTAAAGTGGCAGTTTACGGCATAGTTTGGGCGCGGTAAACCTGTGTTCGACAGCTAATTTCTAGTGGCTAATCAGAATTCATTAAACTGTAACATAAGAATTAACTCGTCTGTAGGCCGCATCTTTACTGGGTTTAGCACCAAGCTTAGCGTCAGCTTTTTTACCTTGCGCACTAAATGGTCACAATTGAAATAAAACTGAAACACATTCATTGCACACTTTCGGTCGTTCCAAACCAATAACCAAGACGAACATAACGTCGAAAGGATTAAATGATGAACGTTTTTTGTAAAACTCTACTTGCTTCTGCGCTAGCTTCTGCAACTCTGGCTTCAGCTTATGCCGCTGAGCCACTGACTGTTTATGGTAAGTTGAATGTCACTGCTCAATCAAATGATGAGAAAGGTGATGCTACAACAACTATTCAAAGTAATGCTTCTCGTTTTGGTGTGAAGGGTAATTTCGAACTGTCTAGCTCGCTGGAAGCGTTCTACACCGTTGAATACGAAGTTGATACAGGTGCTGCGACTAGCGACAACTTTAAAGCTCGTAACCAATTTGTTGGCCTAAAAGGCGCATTCGGTTCGTTCTCTGTGGGTCGTAACGACACGCTGTTAAAAATCTCTCAAGGTAACGTTGACCAATTCAACGATTTATCTGGCGACTTAAAAAGCCTGTTCAAAGGCGACAACCGTTTAGGTCAAACTGCGACTTACTTATCTCCATCAATCAGCGGTTTTGTATTCGGTGCGACTTATGCTGCTGAAGGTGATGCTGACCAACAGGGTCAAGATGGTTTCAGCTTAGCCGCTATGTACGGTGACGCTAAACTGAAAAAATCACCTATCTATGCTGCTATTGCATATGACTCAGATGTAAAAGGTTATGAAATCCTACGTGCATCGGTTCAAGGTAAAATCGCTAATTTAACTTTAGGCGGTATGTACCAACAACAGGAAGAGACGTATAAAAATGCTCTACCTGTAACGACTGATAGCATTAACGGTTACCTGTTCAGCGCTGCCTATGATATCGATGCTGTTACTTTAAAAGCACAATATCAAGACATGGAAGACAAAGGTGATTCATGGTCAGTAGGTGCTGATTATGCACTGGCTAAACCTACTAAAGTCTTCGCTTTCTACACCAATCGTTCGTTAGAAGCGTCTACTGATGATGACAAATATATCGGTGTTGGCTTAGAACACAAATTCTAAATCCAGTATTAAGATTCAATTAAGGAGGCATATGGCCTCCTTTTTTATTGCTATAAACAAACAGTTATATAAACTTATTATGACAAATATTACTACTATATGGCTCAAACGGCGTGCTAATTCATAAATCTGTAATAAAAATGACTAATAATAGCCGTGTTGACATTCACTGACAGAAAATCACTTATGACTGCAAGGATATTGATAGTAGAAGACGAGTTAGCCATCCGCGAGATGCTGACTTTTGTAATGGAACAGCATGGGTTTACGACCTCTGCGGCGGAAGATTTTGATTCGGCCATTGCGCTGCTAAAGGAGCCTTACCCCGATCTGATTTTATTGGATTGGATGTTTCCTGGCGGAAGTGGTATTCAATTGGCGAAACGCTTGAAGCAAGATGAGTTCACGCGTCAAATTCCGATCATCATGTTAACTGCCCGCGGTGAAGAGGAAGATAAAGTCAAAGGTCTCGAAGTCGGCGCCGATGATTACATCACTAAACCTTTCTCCCCTAAAGAACTTGTCGCACGTATTAAGGCCGTATTGCGTCGCAGTGCACCGACTCGTTTAGAAGAAACCATTGATGTGCAGGGCTTAATGCTCGATCCTGTGAGCCACAGGGTGAGCGTAGGCGATACTGTATTAGACATGGGCCCAACCGAATTTCGTTTATTACACTTTTTCATGACCCACCCAGAACGTGTCTACAGCCGCGAACAGCTGCTCGACAATGTGTGGGGAACCAATGTGTATGTTGAAGACAGAACCGTTGACGTGCATATCAGACGCCTTCGTAAAGCCGTTGAAGAGTCTGGTCACGACCGCTTGATCCAAACGGTTCGTGGCGCAGGTTATCGTTTCTCTACACGCATTTAGTGCCGAATAAGTGTTAGGCACAAGTTAGCTTTTAGGCTATCTTGTGCTCCTCTTATTTAGCCTGATGTTTGGGTTTATCTATGTCTGACTCTTATTCAGGGTACCGGTTGTTTACGCGCTTAGCCTTATATCTACTGCTTTGCGCGCTAATAGGTTTATTGGTAGGGAAACTTCTCTGGATACTCTTTTTCGGCATGCTAGGGCTGGTTTGCTGGCATTACCGACAATTATCACGGCTTAACTTTTGGTTATGGCGCGATAGAAAACTCACGCCGCCGCAGGGCAGTGGGAGTTGGGAAGGGGTGTTTAACGGCATTTATCGCCTTCAAGGGAAGAATCGCCGACGTGTCGGTCAATTGGCCGCATTGCTGGCGCGATTCCGCCAAGGTGCAGAAGCGTTACCCGATGCCGCTGTGGTGCTCGATTCAGAGCATAATATTTTATGGTGCAACAAGTTAGCGCAGCTTATTCTCGGTTTTGTTTGGCCGCAGGATAATGGCCAGCGTATTGATAACTTGATCCGCCATCCTGATTTTTCCGCTTATATTAAATCTGCACAATACAAAGAGCCGCTGGAGTTACCTTCGCCGGTATCGGATAGGCGTTTGCTTGAGATCCGTATCATGGCCTACGGTGACAGGCAGCTACTGTTAATTGCGCGGGATATCACCCGTATACGTCAGCTCGAGGGCATGCGTAAAGAGTTTGTCGCGAATGTGTCACATGAGCTGAAAACGCCGCTCACTGTGTTGCAGGGTTATCTCGAAATGATGCAAAGCATGGCTGAGCCCGATTCGATGAACGTCAAGCCGCTGGCTTTAATGCAGCAGCAGACGCGGCGAATGCAATCTATGGTCGAACAGCTATTGATGTTATCGCGGATTGAAGATGCGGCCGATATCAACCTCGAACATACAGTGAACATGGCGCAGCTGATGGAAGTGCTCAAGGAGGAAGCTAAAGCGCTGGCACAAGATAGATACGAGCTGAGCTTCTATTGCGAACCTGGGCTTGATTCCCACGGTAATGAATTACAGCTAAGAAGTGCTTGTTCAAACTTGATTTCTAACGCGATTCGTTACACTGAACCCGGCGGTAAAATCACAGTGCAGTGGCGCAGTACGGCAACGGGAGCTATCTTTAGCGTAACGGATACGGGCGAAGGCATTGCACCTCAGCACATAGGTCGATTAACTGAACGTTTTTATCGGGTAGACAGTGCGCGCTCAAGGCAAACCGGTGGCAGTGGTCTAGGTCTTGCGATAGTAAAGCATGCGCTTAACCATCATCACAGTGAGCTTAAAATCAGCAGTGAAGTGGGTAAAGGCAGTACGTTTAGCTTTGTTATTCCTTTACATCTTATCGAGCGTAAGAAATAAATTGCTTAAGTGAAATATTCGCAATTAATAATAAAAACAGGCCATTATGGCCTGTTTTTGTTTCTAGGTTCAGAGAGTTGTTTATTAATGACAGAAAAAAGCGATAAATAACGCATTGTCATCTAAGTGTCACATCACGGACATAGAATTGTCATTGTAGCGATTGATACTGGCTGCGTCTGAAGAAACTTAAGTTACAAATTAGTTAGCTTACTACTGGAGCACATAATGAAACTGAAAAAGCTTGTCGGCGCGATTACCCTAACAGCCGCTGGTGTATTCTCTGCAACTGCGATGGCATCGATTGATCAATCTCTGCCAACTTATGAAAAAGCAAGTGGCGTGTCAGGCAACTTATCATCTGTAGGTTCAGATACGTTAGCCAACATGATGACACTTTGGGCCGAAGAATTTAAACAAATGTACCCTAACGTCAACATCCAGATCCAAGCGGCGGGTTCTTCTACTGCGCCACCAGCGTTGACAGAAGGCACTTCACAGTTCGGCCCTATGAGCCGCAAGATGAAGCCTAACGAAATTGAAGCGTTCGAAAAACATTATGGTTATAAGCCAACTGCGGTTCGCGTAGCTATCGATGCTTTAGCAGTATTCGTACACAAAGATAACCCAATCAAAGGTTTAAGCGTTGAACAAGTTGATGGTATTTTCTCTTCTACTCACAAATGTGGTAGCAGCGACATCCAACGTTGGGGCGAGCTGGGCTTAGACGGTAACTGGTCTGCTAAAGACGTTCAACTTTACGGTCGTAACTCTGTATCAGGTACTTACGGTTACTTTAAAGAGCACGCACTGTGTAAAGGCGACTTCAAAGCGAACGTGAACGAGCAACCAGGTTCTGCATCTGTAGTGCAATCTGTTTCTCAATCTCTAAACGCGATTGGTTACTCAGGTATCGGTTACAAAACTGCTGGTGTTAAAGCAGTTGCGATTGCTAAGAAAGGCGAAGAGTTTATCGAAGCAACTGCAGAAAACGCAGCTAACGGTACTTACCCACTATCACGTTACCTATATGTTTACGTGAACAAGCAACCAAACAAAGACTTAGCACCAATGGAAAAAGAATTCCTACGTTATGTGCTGTCTAAGCAAGGTCAGCAAGTGGTTGAGAAAGACGGTTATGTGACTCTGCCTAAGAGCGTAGTTGCTAAAGATTTAGAACAAGTGGGTATCCGCTTGTAAGCCAAACGGCTTGTTAATCAAGGACCTCCTCGGAGGTCCTTTTTTGTTTCTGGGGTTTTATCTGGGCGATGATGTTTGGTCATTCTGTCTGGTAGATTGCTAAATAAAAGGCATAAAAAAAGCAACCTAAATAGGTTGCTGTAAATTCCAATTCGGAATCTTGGGACGGTCGCGCTAGAAACCATCTAAAGGAGAATGATGATGAACGAAGAAACTCAATACAAAGATTCGGTTCATAATATCTGACTCAGCATAATTAAATTAGTTCAGAGAAAGTGCGAAATATTTTAAATAATTTTGCACTTTGTTTTTATTAGAAGCGCGAGCCTCTATTTTTCTCAGTTTCTTCAGTTTCTTCAGTTTGCTCATCGCTATTGGCCGTCGCAACGGGCAAATCTTGCATCACGAAAGAAAATCGATTGCAGTTCTGTGATCGCCGCCAAAGATGAACTGTTACAAAAAACTCGCCTATAACGTGCCGATAAGCTGACTTAAAGCTCAGTTACGATTTGCCTCTGAGCAAATGTGCAGTCGATAATAACGCCTAACAATCCGTGATAAGTTATAACCGTGACAAGTCATGAAGCGTTGCACCACAGCTGCGCGGCATACAACTCACGATTAAGTATTCAAACTTACCCTAACAATTAAGAGCCAGAGCTTAGAGGGCTAGCGCCCAGAGCCCTGAACCCAGAACTCAGAACTTGAATATCGAGGCGACAGTGTTACAACCAACTAAGAGTACGCTAGCGGATGCAACGACTTGGGATTTAACCCGAGATTACCATTCTTTTGCTAATACCGAACAAGTGCAAGTGAGACATGTCTCTTTGGATTTAGTGGTGGATTTTGACGCGCAGCGTCTTTTCGGTAAAGCGACGCTGTCCTTGGATTACCTTGAGCCCGATGTAACAGAGCTTTGGCTCGATAGCCGCGATTTAACCATACTCGCGGTTACTGCTGTGAATGCTGCAGATAGCGTCAATGCCACTGATACAGTGAGTTTTTTAACAACAGAAAATGAAGTGCCGCTCGATTTTGTGCTGAGTGAAGCCAATTCTATTCTCGGGCAAAAACTATGCATCAGTTTGCCAACGTCACCTTGCAAACAGGTTTGCATTCACTATCAAACCTCTCCAGCCGCCCAAGGATTACAGTGGCTAGCACCTGAGCAAACTGCGGGTAAACATTTACCTTATCTCTTTAGCCAATCGCAACCGATCAATGCCCGCAGCTGGATCCCACTACAGGACACGCCTAAGGCGAGAGTGACCTTTGATGCTAAAGTGCAAGTGCCCAAAGGCATGCGCGCAGTGATGAGTGCGATGAATCATCCCGACACACCGCTTAATGGTGTGTTTCACTTTGAGATGGAACGACCTATCCCGACCCATTTAATGGCGCTGGCCGTCGGTGATATTGCCTTTCAAGCGATAGGCCCAAGATGCGGGGTTTATACCGAGCCAAGTATGTTGGCGGCCGCCGCAAAAGAGTTTGAAGATACCGAATATATGCTCGACGTTGCCGAGTCATTGTTAGGTCCTTATGTGTGGGACCGTTATGACATGATTATCTTGCCGCCGAGTTTCCCTTTTGGCGGGATGGAAAATCCGCGGTTAGCCTTTTTAACGCCCACACTCATCGCCGGCGATAAAAGCTTAGTGTCAACCGTTGCCCATGAGTTAGCGCATTCGTGGACGGGCAATTTAGTCAGTAATGCAACCTGGCGAGATCTCTGGTTAAACGAAGGTTTCACGACTTACTTTACTAACCGTATCGTGGAAGCGGTTTACGGTAAAGAACAGGCAGAGTTGGAGTGGGTGATAGAGTTTGGTCGCTTAACAGAAGAAATGGCGTCTTTGCCTAAGGATAAACAAACCTTGCCCGCCAATGTGCAGCAGGGCGATCCCAACCTTGCCTTTAATCGTTTTACCTATGATAAAGCCTCGATGTTTGTCCATGATCTCGAGCGCAGACTGGGGCGAGTGGCGTTTGATAAATTTTTACGCAACTATGTGGACCATTTTGCCTTTAAGGCGATTACCACCGAAGTGTTTGTAGAATACGCGCAGCAAACCTTACTGCCATTACACTCAGATAAGATCACCGAAGCCGAGCTGTTAACGTGGATTTACGGCGAAGGTTTACCCGAGGGATATTGCGGACCAACATCCATGAGTTTAGATAAAGTCGATGATGCGCTGGCGAGTTTTTTACAGGGAACGGTCGCGAGCCAATTAAGCGTGAAAGATTGGCGAGTACATCATTGGCAGTATTTTCTGACCCAATTACCTGAAGTCGTCAGCCAAGTGCAACTGATGGATCTGGACGAAACCTTCCGATTCACTCAATCGACTAATGCGGAAATTGCCTGTGATTGGTTTAGGGTGGCGATTCGCAATCATTACGACCCTGTGTTGCCGGCTTTAAGTGCTTATTTAGTGCGTATTGGCCGCGGTAAATTTGTGCGGCCACTTTATGCTGAGCTGCAAATCGCGGGGTATCATACTGAATTAAAAGACATCTATACAAAGGCTCGCGCAGGCTATCACCCTTCGATTCAAGTTCAATTAGACAAGTCGCTAATATTATAGATATTTAGGCAAAAAAAATGGCAACCTAAGGTTGCCACAAGGAAATCAGTGCGGGATACAAATAGAATTCAGTGCGCTAGCGTGTTTTCTATTGTGTCCCAAAAGGGAGATGATGATGAACGACCAACTAATTAGACTCAATGCGATAAAACAGAAACTGTGTCATTTGAGTGAATGAAACTGTGACTCCACATATTTCATTCTCAAGGTGCATTTAATCTTATCCGTTAATCCTTACCTATACTCAGAGTCGCCATTTTTAATTAAGTTCACCGATATCAGAAAAAAAATCTCAAAAAGTTTAAAAAGATATTCTGAGGTATTTTTCTGGTAAATATTGAGTGCTCACACTTAAGTGCTACATTTGTTTTACATTAAAATCATAGCGATAAAAATTAAAAGCGTGTCAGCTTATTAATCTATGAGCTAGCGTTAGCGCTTGTTGAAATTTAAGCAAAAAAAAATGGCAACCTAAGGTTGCCACAAGGAAATCAGTGCGGGATACAAGTAGAATTCAGTGCGCTAGCGTGTTTTCTATTGTGTCCCAAAAGGGAGATGATGATGAACGACCAACTAATTAGACTCAATGCGATAAAACAGAAACTGTGTCATTTGAGTAGATGAAACTGCGACTCACATATTTCATTCTCAAGGTGCATTTAATCTTATCCGTTAATCCTTACCTATACTCAGAGTCGCCATTTTTAATTAAGTTCATCGATATCGCAAAAAAACACCAAAAAGTTTAAAAAAGAATTTCTGAGAGATAAAAAGCAGTTGAAATGAGACATTACATTTATTTTACATATAAATCATTGGGATAAAAAAAGGCAACCCAATGGTTGCCTAGTGACCTATTCCTAGGTCAAGGGGGCCGCGCTAGAAGCCCCAGGGAGATGATGAACATGAAAAAGACATTCACTGTTCAATACATTTGAGGGGGCTTGTACGGTTAAAGTTCCATAAAAAAGTTAAAATAAATCTAAATTTTTATAAAACGCAAAATTTCAAATAGATAGCGAGTAAATTATTTTAGCAAAGCGGCAATTTTACTTTCTAATGCTTCGGGTTTCGTGGTCGATGCAAATCGTTCAATCGCTTCGCCTTGGCGATTAACTAAAAATTTGGTGAAATTCCATTTGATACCTTGAGTACCTAATACACCGGGAGCGGCTTTCTTAAGGTATTGATAAAGTGGATGGGTATGTTCGCCATTCACTTCTATTTTAGAAAATAGTGGAAATGTCACGCCAAAATTCAATTCACAAAAGGCTTGAATACCTTGTTCATCGGCTTTTTCTTGGGCGCCAAATTGATTGCAAGGAAAGCCCAAAATCACTAATCCTTGATCTTTATATTCTTGATATAACGATTCTAATCCCTTGTATTGCGGTGTAAATCCACATTCACTGGCGGTGTTAACGATCAAGAGTACTTTGCCTCGATACTGCTCTAAACTTACCGCGTTGCCTTGAATGTCTGTCGCTGATTGGCTGTATATATTCGTAGTCATGTTCACCTCCATAGGATCTTAGTCAACAGCATAAACTTAAAAATGATTTCCAGCAATCTAGTTGTGCGCAATTTATTTTGTGGGTTTGCTAATTTACTTAATTATCAATATAGTTACAGCAATTTTGTAGCTAAAGAAAAGGGCATCTGTGTGACAGAAAATGACGCAGAATACGAAACAAACATGCAAGCTGACGTGGGGCAGGTTGTTCAACAACTCACTGAAGTTGAAGGCGAAGAACAAGCTGAAGTGTTTAGCGAAATTTTGAATGACTCAGAACCTGGAACCATAGCCTTAGCGCTTGAATCCTTGCCCTTGGATGAGCGTTACGAGCGTTGGCAGCAAGTTGAATTTGCTGACCGAGTAACAGTGTTGAGCTTAATGCGTGCCGATCCGCGCATGGGGATCCTTAAACGGATGCCCGACAATGAAGTGGACTTGCTATTTGCCCAGTTAAGCCCAGAAGATTTAATTGAGTGGAGTGATTATCTCCCTGAAAGTTTTACCGATCGCGCCTTGGCCCAGATGGGCGAGCGTCAGCGACAACGATTCGAACTCTACGATCAGTACTCTGAGAATGAAATCGGGCGCTATACCGATCATCAAATGTTGGTGCTCAGTGATAAGGCGAGCGTTGCTCAGGCACAGCGCTTTTTCCGCCGTATTGAACTCGATTGTAACGACAATTTGTTTATCGTTGATGATCAGGATAAGTATCAAGGCACGGTGCGTCGGTATGACATTTTTAAACATAATCCCGATGAATTATTGATTTCACTCTTGTCCGAGGATAGCCGTGCGTTATCCGCTGACACGAGTTTATTGGAAGCGGCCGAAGCGATAGAGCACAGCCGCGAAATCGAATTGCCTGTGATCGATGAGTCAGGAGAGTTAATTGGTCGCGTGACGCTGCGAACTGCGACCGCTTTAGTGCGTGAACATTATGAAGCGCAATTGATGGCAACTGCGGGTATGGATGAGTCCGACGACTTGTTCGCGCCGATTATGAAAGGCGCCCAGCGCCGCGCTGTGTGGCTCGGGATCAATTTGCTGACAGCTTTCCTCGCTTCGGCGACGATTGGCTTATTTGAAAATGTGTTATCCCAAGTGGTCGCGTTAGCGGTATTGATGCCGATTGTGGCTTCTATGGGCGGCATTGCGGGTAGTCAGTCGTTGACGCTGATGATCCGCGGCATGGCTATGGGACAGATTTCAGCGGGTAACTTGTTTTCGTTAATGAAGAACGAACTCGGCATTGGCATAGTTAACGGATTTTTGTGGGCGATAGTTATAGGTTTAGTCGCTGGCTGGTGGTTCGGTGAAGCGACCATAGGCATAGTGATTGGCTGTGCAATTTTGATCAACATGGCCGTGGCGGCAATTGCTGGCGTGGTCGTGCCTATGGTGCTGCAGAAGTTTAATCAAGATGCGGCGCTGTCGGGTTCTGTGATCTTGACCACAGTGACAGATGTGGTGGGCTTCTTTACTTTCTTAGGTATGGCGACCCTCTTGTATCTGTAGTGCATTGGTATATAAAAAGTTATATCAATAGTGCTCTGTTAGATTTGTAGTATGAGAGTGAAAGCGAAGTGGGATATGAGTGCACAGCTAAGTGGCGTGCATTCCCCGTATGTTGGCAACATTAACGGTTTAATCTGGATATGAGTGACATTCAGTTTGTAATAAGTGAACAACCAGAGGAATTAGCGCTGGCGGCACAATTGATTGATGGGCGTGATGATAACGCCCATCCGCTGGACCATCAGGTATTTTTCGATTCTCGTGCGGTGATCTTAGCGAAAACCCTTAAGGGTGAGATAGTCGGTTGCGCTGCGATAAAAGCTGGTAAAGGCACTGTCGGTGAATTGGGTTATCTGGTGGTGTCGTCCCATTATCGACGTCAAGGCATTGCCCAAGGTTTAACGCAAAAACGTATCGAAGTGGCGAAGGCTTTAGGGATCTCGATTTTATACGCCACTATTCGCGCCGAGAACACCTCGAGCCAAGCCAATTTATTGAAGGCTGGCTTTCAGTTTTGGCGTGATTATTTGAGTATCCGCGGCACGGGCAACACTGTGGGTTGGTATTACTTAGCCTTAAGTACCAATGTCGACGCTGAAGCGATCATGTTGTCTTTAGTGGGTGATCGTATTCAAGCGGTGTAATTGTGCCGTAAGTGAAAAGACTTAGATCTTCAGCTGTTTCGAGTTTGTTTTACATTTGTATATCCCTCGCAAATTATCCCCATTTATACGCAAATAGGCTGATTTTCTTTATTTATTCGGTATGATCCGCGGCTATTACCCACAGTCATTTATTGAGGTGTTTTTATGGCTAAGTTCAGAGTAGCAAGTGTTTTATTATTGAGTGCAGCAGCGCTGCAAGTGAATGCGTCAGAATTTAATCTTGGGTTGAATAACGATGTGGTTTCTACTGAGTTAGAACTGCAATTGAGCAAAGATACTAACGCAGTGTTAGGTTATATCTATGCTGACGAGGGCGGCCATATTGCCCAAGGTGCAATGCACATGACCCATGATGTGGGTGTGCATCACTTTGAAGTTGGCGCTAAGTTAAGCCAGCTTTGGTCTGATTATTCTCCAAATGGCAGCGCCATTTCTGTTGGTGGCCGTTATGCGCTATCTATGGGACCTAATATTTCATTACACGCCGCCGCTTACTACGCACCGTCAGTCTTATCGTTTGGTAATGTTGATGGTCAATATGAGCTCGATTCAAAAGTGCAATACCGCGTAACGCCAAACATGGCGTTTTATGTTGGTTATCGCAAGATTGCCTATGAGTACGATGATGCGCGCGATTTTACCTTCGAAGATGGCGTGTATATTGGCGGCAAATTCCGCTTCTAAAACAAATCGTTTTGATCTCGCTGTGTTAACTTAGCAGTCGATGTAAAGAGCCGGCCGAGGTCAACTTCGCCGGCTTTTCCATTTTGCTTTTAGCTCGCTGTAGCTGGGCAATATGGATGAGAAAATGACTAATCCAATGCCGATTAGCATCACTAGGCCGAGTTCTTCACCGAGTATCCACCAGCCGAACAAGGCCGCAAAAATCAATCCGGTATATTCAACAGGCGCCATTTGGCTCGCATCAGCACGTCGATAGGCATGGATGATGAGATAAGTCATACCAATATAAAATAGTCCCAACGTTATTCCCACCTGTGCTACTGGCAAACTAAAATCCGCGCCTTCGTATAAGGTCGCTGGTATCAGAAATATCATCGCAAAGGCATTAGACCAAAAGAGCATAGAGAAAGGATGTTCATGGGTCGAATAGGCCTTTAAAATCAAACTATTCAACGCCGACGTCATAGCGCCGAAAAAGGCTAAACCTATATACAGGTTAAACTCTGTTGGCTGGCTGATGAGTAAAATGCCAGTAAAGCCAATGATCCCCGCAACTGAGCGTCGATAGCCGATGCGTTCATGTAAAAATAACGCAGAAAGCACCAGAAGTAACAAAGGTGAGGTATAAATCACGGCGGTTACTGTTGCGAGGGGAAGATGCAAAATGGCGAGCATAAAAATGGCGTTGCCGAGCCCAATCAATAGGGCGCGGGCAAGATGAACTTTATAATAAGGGCTCAGCTTGAGGTTACCCTGTAAGCGCCATACGAAAGGCAGCACTAGCAAGGTGGCAAAGAGTTGTCTGTAGAGCACCAGTTGGAACACGGGTACATCATTTTCAAGCAACTTCACTAACAGGTTGCCACTGGCAATCAGTAATTGTGCGGCTAAAATCATCAATAGAGGCAGCATAGGAACCCAGCAAAAAATAAGTCAGTATTAAGTTGTATTTTTGATTTCAGGCCACGGTTTGGATTTTGAGACTAAAATACCTCCATACGACATGGGATATTCGACTAATTTAGCCTAATTGATTGTAAAAAACTAAATGTAGCCATAAAGTTAACCTACAATTCCAACTATCGACTAAGATTGACAGCATTAGCATTTACTTCATAGCTGTTTAAATGATCTATGGCCCTTTAACTTAATAAGCCGATGAACAAACTTAAACAAACCCTATTTTGGTGTTTTTTACTTTTTATATGGACATTAAGTCCCTCTGTATTAAGCGCTGAAATTGCGTTCAATTCGCCGTATTTGTTCCATGCTCAAGCGGATCAACAGCCCCCAAAACAGTTTGATGCCGTGCCCAATTGGATGGGCCAACTCGATGAAGCTAATTCTGTGAGTTTAACTGGCGGTGACTATTGGATGATCACGCCTGTGATGGTTAATCAGCGTCAGTCGAATTGGGTAGTGGATGCGAGTAATTCAATTATCGAATCTGTTGATTACTGGATACTCGGTAGTGACGGCAGTACACAACATGCCCACAGCGGTTACACCGCCCCCTACGAATTTTTATTCGATTATGGCCGTAAGGTTACCTTAAATATGGGTACGGATTATTGGCTGTTAGTTAAGCTGAGTAGCCGTTATTATTCATCGCCTCCCGAGATTGCCCTACAAAGCGTGACGGATCATCAGTTGATGTCTGATCGCCTCGCCATGGCCGTGCTGCTTTGCCTAGGCGGCTTATTATTTATCGCCTTATATAATATTCTGATTTATATCTCTATTCTCGATAAAGCTTTTCTTTATTATGGCCTTTACGTCTTCGCGTATTTTGGTGGCTGGGCACTGACCTTCCATTTGCCAGCGCACTTGTTTAATTTCCATTATCTTGAGTTGCATCATCTGTTTTTCATCAGTTTGCCCATTTTTAATATCATGTTTTACAAGCATTTCTTGCAGTTACCTAGCTACTCACCGCGATTGTGGCGCCTTAGTCAGTATTTAATGTTTGCTTGTATTGTGGCTTTGCCGACCAGTATTTGGTTGTTGTCCTATACGGCGATTATTGCCTCTGTGCTAATTATGCTGTGGATTGCCCTAGCAATTACCTGCGGTAATGTATGCTTGATGAAAGGCTTTGCTCCTGCGCGTTATTTTATTCTCGCCTTTACTTGTTTACTCTTGCCTGCGGTAATTATTTTACCCGGTAATATGGGGCTAACCCCTGATTTCATTGAACATGCTGAGCTGGCGACGCTTATGGGCGGCACGGCCGATGCGTTACTGCTGTCCCTGGCGTTAGCCAATAAGCTCAAGTTACTCGCAGAGGAACGTAAGGCGCATATTGAAGAGTTAGCGATTGCATGGGAAAAGGCACGTTTAGATGGTTTGACCCGAGTAGGTAATCGCTATGCCTTTGATGAATATATGAATTCACAATTAGGCTTCGCCGATAAAGTGGTGCAGCCAATGGCGTTAGCGCTATTGAATATCGATAGTCTGAAAAGTGTTAACGAAACGCTCGGCCATCAAGAGGGCGATAGATTACTGCAAGTGATAGTGCAGTTATTGCAAGCAACGGACTTAGCGCATTTAAAGCTTTATCGTATTAGTGGTGATGAGTTTGTGGTTGTGACGCCTTCGGTGGGGATCCCGCTATTGCTGGGTTCGTTAAATGGGTTAGGCGAACAATTAGCCAGCCAAGGCTTTAAGGATTGTCAGTGTAGTTTTGGGATCTCGTTAAACTCTGAGGTGGCCGATCCCCATGAATGGCTGCGTTCTGCTGACACTAACTTGTACCAATCACGAATGGATAAGCGCCGCCAAGAGTATGCCGATACTAGTGGGGTTGATGTGAGACTGCATTTAAGCTAGCGGCTGCGTTTAATCAAATGGTTTGCATTGGATGCTAGACAAAACAATACGGCGCAGATAAATTCTGCGCCGTATTGTTTTTACCTTAAGTTAAGCTTCGTCTCAGGTTGATAAGTACGAGTTTAGAAGTCTTTCTCGCCTTTTATTAAGGCGGGATGACCCGATATTGCTTTTGAGGTGTGCATTCCCGCCATCGTCGCGGCTTCGACGCAGCCCACATTAAGGCCTGTCTTTATCCAATCGCCCGTCATATACAAGTTATCTATCCCTGTACCATCTGTTGTGATGCGATACTGCGAACTGTCCTTAACCGACAACACATAACGTTCGGATGGGTCTACATTCGCGCGCCAATATTGGCTATCGAAGCGTGCAACGCCTTGACGGTCTTGTTCATCGTGAAGCCATTCCCAAGGGAAGCTATCACCGACATTTTGCCAAAGCTTATGGATTTCGGTATTGAGTTGGTGGATAGCACCGGTTTTAGCTTCTAAGGTTTTCCGTTGTTGGAAATCCACATCCGAGCTTGGTGGATAGGCTTCGACAGGCAATGCAGAGCAAAAGTAGCTGGCGTTTTTAGGTTCTAAACCGCGCCAATCTTCTTTGTCTAGCAGTTGGTTCATCGATGCCCAAGTATCAAAGGGTTCGGTGAAACCCGATAATACGGGTTCCTCGCCATCTTCAGAGTAATTAGGCCAGCCTATTCCATTCAGATCTTGATTCATCCACAGTTGATAGGCTTGAGTCGCAACGGTTTGCACCTTATCAACGCAAAGTGTGAGGGCGGGGCTTTGTGCCATGACTTCACTCGCCACATGGGGTACAGAACCGATGGAAAGACCGAAGATGACTTTGTCAAAATCCACCCCTTTGACTAAGCGCTTTTTCGGCAGGGCTTTGCCAAAGTGCGCTTCATACACGCTGTCCCAATCGCTCCAGAAGTGTTCCAGATTGATATTATGGGCTTTAAGCAGCGCAGCTTGTTCAGGCTCAAGTTGCTCATAATTGGGCGTGCTCGGCCAGCAGGCGAGACCTTTAACATCGACCAAGGGATCGTAGCTTGTGACAGCTGGTGCCAAGGCAACTTGCTCGGTGATTTCAATTGCTTGAACGCTTTGATTGCGGCATTCGAGGTTATCGACGCGATTGAAGTAGTGGAAATTGACTCCGCGGCGTTTGAGCACTTCGTAAAAAGGAGTAAAGACCACATCGCCCATACCCGCCTGCATTTTCCACATTACGCCACCTTGATAGCAGAGGGCGATACGCAGCATTGCGCGGATAATTGTGCCCGCTTCGACATTGGGTTTGTCGAAGTTACCTTTCTCATAGGCGAATACTAAGTCGTAAAAACCGCGCACGGGTGCGCTGTCGACTGTGTACTTAAGGCTGGCGCCGTGTTTGGTTAACCATTCGCGATAATCATAACCATTGATGGCGTCAAAACCTTTCTCAAATACATCGTCGGCAAACATGCCCTTGAGTATCGTGAGTCCGAGATCGGCAGCAATATACAAGTGACGCAGTTCGTCATTGTTATCTAAATGGCCGCTAAAACGTTTCACGAGTCGTTTATGTAGGGCATCGACAGCGGATTCTACCAAGCCATCGTCACTTTCACTGTGAACATGCTCATCGCACTCGCGGCCAATCATTTGATTGAAATGGCATTCAAGCTTATCGCCGAGCGCGTCGAGTGATTCTTTGGCATCTTCGACTGAATCCTCTAACTTATCTTTTAAGCGTTCAAACCAGCTGCTATCGAGCCAGTTTTTAGGTGTTCCCGTGGCTTTTTCATCGGCATCAAGCAAGTCATCCATGTCCTTGAGCCATTCCTTGATCCACGCAAAGGCGACTTTAACAACTTTCCAGAAGGTGAGGGTTTCGGTGCCATCACCTGGGATGCCAGGTAGCGTCGGGAAAGTGATTGGCCAACTCACAGAACGGCCATCGACCTCTTCCTGTAATACGATGAAGTTATGGGGTTTAAAGGCATCAAGAAAGGTCGCGAGCGGCGCGTGTGCTGGTCTATCCAATTCTTCATACGCTTTACGCATCAGGGCAAACGCGTTTTGATAGAAACCAAACCAAATATGTAAGCCATGTTCTTCGATGCGTTGTCCCATGGCAGCATTGCGGCCACTTGCCCCTTTGCCGCCGATACGCCAGCCGAGTTGGTAGACATCAATCTCGTATTGATTCTGCCAGCCGGGTTTGTCGGTCAGATAACAGGCTGCGGTCATGGCCGCGACACCGCCACCGAGAATGGCTATTTTCTGTTTTTTGATTTCGGAGTTATCGACTAATACTTCACCGGGTGGGACTTCAAAATCAAAGTTCACATGGTAAGGCAGTAAGACATGCTGCTCGCCAATCTCAACCCCGAGCGTGTCCTGTAACGGGAAGCTGGCATTATCAAAAATGGTCGCGACAAAATCATTTTTGAGCAGGGCCAAACTGTGCACTTTATTCACTTGGGCAGGTGCGGCGACGATGGCTTGATAAACGGCTTTTTGCCCTGATGAGTCGGGGAACTGCTTTAAAAACACTTGATCGATGGCGGGTTTAAATAACAGATGAAACAGCTGTTCTTCGCCGAGCTGGTCGAGCTCTGGGATGAAATCGGTTTGTTCTTTAAAGAGTTGCCAGGTTTGGGTTATCGCTTCAAGGGTTGAAAGCTGCGCCTCGGGTTTGGCATCGCAATTCACTTCAATCAATGGATGCAGGGCAAGTTCGGTTTCGGGCGAAAAATGTAAAAAACTTTTGGCAGCAAGCGATAATCGCGTCAGAGGCTCACCCACAGCTGGCATAGTGTATTCACATAAATATTTAGGATAACCAAAGAGTTCACGGCCATTAATTAAGGCCATGGCATCGTTCACCCAAATGTGGAGTGGCTGAAAATAGACTTGGTTGATTTGTGTGCTGTCGCTGCTATCTTGGCGCCCGACCATGACCCAAGTGATGATGTCCGTTTCTTGGATCCAACCTTTGGCTTTGTCTTCTAGATACGCGGAGTAGGCTTTTTCAATTTGAGTGAAGGTTGTCAGTACGTAGGGCGATAACACTTTAAAATACATTGCACTACCGGCAACTTGATTCAAGGTCTTATCGATAGAGCGTTGGAGATTTGCCTGTTTCCCCTTCAGGAAAAAACCGTACATATCGGCTTTATTTAACACTAAGGGGGAGTGCATCAACATACTGCCTTGGGGATAAATAAAGTCGGGGCGCTGTTTTTCCATGGCGTTCATCCTTAAATTTCAGTGTAAGTCCAATGATTTGAAAGCTATAACCCAAAAAGCATAGGGTAAATAAGCCATTAAGCCCATTGATTTTACAATTGAGTTATTAAGAATTTGAGAGGGGTAACAGGATTGAGTAGCAAGTTGGATTTTATCCAACTTGCTCAGATTTGGCAGGTTTAGCACAGAACGAATTCGTTAAACAAACCCGTGGGGCTAGGGGACTTAGGTTCAGTTACTTCGATTTATTTTGGTAGAAATCCACCTCTGTATTATCGTCCGAGTAACGTCGCTTAGTATCCCTGCGGCGCTGTTTCACGCGTTTATTCTTTTGCTTACCTTTGACGTTATCGCCCCATGGCGCATCATCGTCGTCAAATTCATAGGAGTGTGACATGGTCAAAATTCCAAAAATACCTGTGCCATTCGCAGCACCCGATCTTTTTACCCAAAGGTGAGATGAAGCTAAAGCGAAATATTTCATCACTGATGGTGAAAAGTTTTGTCCAAAGGCTATATCTTGCCACTGAAATGGCCGTATCTGAGATTTTAATGGGGAGTGCGTTGGTTATCTTTATGATAATTAAAGGATAAGTGTGATTTTCATCATAAATTATATTATACGATTGAAACTGGCGCCCAGAATGAAAGGCGCCAAGTTTTGATACAAAATAATGAGTTAGTGTTACTTGACGCGCAGCATACGCGCGACAAACATACCATCACTATTCGCTTCAAAGGGCCATACGGTCAACATTTCTGTTTGTTCACCCGTAAAAGGATGGCGTATTGGCGTGAGCGTGAACTCTGGATGTTGCTGTAAAAACGCTGTCACCACGTCTTGGTTCTCGAGCGGCGACAAGGAACATGTGGCGTAAACGAGGATGCCGCCCGCTTTAACTGCACGGCTACTGCGGCTTAAAATATCGAGCTGTAACGCGGCTTTATCGGTGACGGCTTCAATACCATCCAACCAACGCATATCGGGGTTACGTCGCCAAGTGCCAGTGCAACTGCACGGGGCATCGACTAACACACCATCGAAATGATCCGCAGATACCGGCAGGGCATCACTCTTCCAACGGGCCACGCTAATATTGTTAAAGTGGGCTCTTTGGGCACGCTTAGTCAGTTCTTCTAGGGCATTGGAGCGAATATCGGACGATATGATGCTGCCCGCAGAGGGTATTTGATTATCAGCAGTCTTGGTCAACATCAAAGACCGCAGCTGCAGGGTTTTACCGCCGGCGCCACTGCAGGCGTCCCACCAATGGGCATCGGATTCAGGTGCACAAATTTGCCCTATAACCTGTGAAGCCAAATCTTGGATCTCAATATTACCGTCTTTATACAGGGCGATTTCATTAAGATTCATACTCTTGCTGCCAAGGTTAATGGCATCGTTAAAGTAATGAGCATAACTAGCATCGATACCTATCGCTTGCAGCTGCGCCGCCGCATCTTGACTCGTGATCCCTTGCACGCGTCCCCAAATCGGCGGGCGACTAGACATAGCAGCAATTAATTGGGTTTGCTGCGCCGCATCTACAGGGCACACTTGCCAGAACCAGTCGGGTAATAAATCCTGTGGTTTAAACTCAGTCGCGGGAAATAAATGCTGCATTAGCTTGAGTTTGTCGTCGAGACTGTCAACGGCAAGTGCTTGAGCTTGTTGATAATCGATAGGCGACTGCGATAACTCATGCCAAGCAGTGGCGATATCTTGCCATGCATGGGCTTCCAATAACGCACTGGCACTTAGGCTGGCAAAATAAGTCGCTGATTCTTGTTGATCACCTATTCGCTGAAACCAACCCCACCAGCGAAATAGACTAAACAAAGATTCACGGATGACTTTACGATCCTTCGAGCCGTGTTTTTTATGTTCTCTAAAGTAGTTTGCCAAAATACGGTCGGCGGGCATTTTACTACTTTGAATTTCATCGAATAACTGCTTAATTGTACTGGCGTAACTGAGCGCACGTTTTTGCGCTGGGGTGTTTGCTTGGACATTTAACGCCGAAGATGTATCTGATTTGGATGCCATACCGGAAGAGAAGCTGCTTGGATTACCCATAAATTTAGCCTAAATCATGCTTCTGTGACGGCCCTTATGTAAGGGACATAGCCGTAACAGAGGGGAAAATAAGTGGCGCAGAGTGTAGCAGTTTTGCCCGATAACAGGCAGTAAAAAAGCCCCAAAGTAGTATCAACTTGCAGGGCTTTTTGTGGTTGAGTCACTGAGACTCATGGTGTATTCAGTACCAAAGGGTTATTTGCAGGCTATTCGCGCAATGACCGCTTAGCAGATGACTATTTCGTCACCATCTTTTGGATTTGCTTAGCCCGTTCTTCATCGCTCATTTCCACCGGTGGCGGCGTGATTATGCCTTTTTGGCACGCAGGTCTGAGCGCTAACTCATCTAACCAACGTTGCAAATGGGTCAAACCTTCCATATTGATGCCGCTCCACTCGTGGATACGTACCCAAGGCCAAGTGGCAATGTCGGCAATCGTGTATTCGTCACCAGCAAGATATTGATTTGTCGCGAGTTGAGTATTCATGACTTCGAATAAACGTCGACCTTCTTTTTGATAACGGTCAATGGCTGCGGGGATTTTCTCAGGGAAGTATCGGAAGAATACGTTAGCTTGACCCATCATGGGTCCGACGCCGCTCATTTGGAACATTAACCATTGGATCACCTGTGAGCGCTTTTTAGGATCGGCTGGCAGGAATTTACCTGTTTTTTCGGCGAGATACAGCAGAATCGCACCCGATTCGAATACCACAAAATCCTCGTTATCGCGGTCGATAATGGCGGGAATGCGACCATTGGGATTGATGGCGATAAACTCTGGCTGTTTTTGCTCACTGGTGCTGAAATCTAATTTATGGACGCGATATTCAAGTCCCATTTCTTCCAGTGCGATGGAAATTTTAAAACCGTTAGGGGTCGCGGCTGTGTATAAATCTATCATGATGATTCCTTTAGGTTATAACGCTTATAGCTACTCACTTTAGTGTCCATGAATATTCATCATCAGGCATTAGCGCCGCTATTTTTAGGGGTTAACGATACTATGGCAGGACGCTGCGCCATAGTGTTGAACCAAGCCTTGATATGCGGCAAGTTATCAGTCACTTCGATGTCTAAATTTTTAATAAAACTGATAAAAACGTAAGCCGAAATATCGGCAATACTGAATGCATCGCCTGCCACAAAGGCTGACTTGCTCAATTGTTGGTCTAAGCTTGGTAGGAAGTCAATGACCCTTTGGCGTGATTCTGCGCCCCAAGACTCGACACAATTTTCCCTGTCTTTATAGACACCGCTTAAATTACGAAAGGCTTGAAATCCGACCATTAATCCTTGTAACTCTATGATGCGTTGCCACATTTCTACTTTGGCGCGCTCAAGTGGTGTATTACCAAACAGTGAACGCTCACTCGGGTGGATCTCTTCTAAATAGCGGCAAATGGCTACAGATTCACACAGGTAGCTGCCATCATCGAGTTCGAGCAGTGGGATGCGACCATTTGCACTTTTGGCTTTAAATTCGGTACTTAAATTCTCTCCTCCGCGGATATCGACGTTCACTCTTGGCACTGCTATGCCTTTTTCCGCAAGAAAAATACCGACGCGACGCGCGCTGGGAGTCGGAGCTAATTCGTAGAGTTTCATCTAAAGTCCTGTAGTTTTTATCAGTGCTTTATGCTCGATTCGGGCATATAAGGCTTTTTCTGAACGTTCGGTTAGGTTAGAATTTACGCCATATCTAAACGAACAGTCAAGAATGATTTACCCCTCAACTTTCTGTAGTAAAGAGGAATGGTGAAGCTGAACGTGAACGCGTATTCAAGAGATTAGGTCGCAGGCTATGGCACGGAGTTGTAATTTTGATCGGCAAGAAAAACTCATATTGGCGATGGAGCTTTTTTGGCAAAAGGGCTTTGCCGAAACCTCGATTTCCGATCTCGTCGGCCATTTAGGCATTAATCGATTTAGTCTCTATAACAGTTTCGGCGACAAGCAGAATCTTTATCGTGAGTGCCTCAGTTTCTACCTCGATAACTACTCCTTTGGCGCTTCAGATACTTTGCTGCATGAAAAAGCGGGCTTAGCTGAAATAGAAGCTTATTTAGCGCGCTTTGTTGCTTTGCAGCGGGAGCAAAAGTATGGCTGTTTTATGCAAAATGCTGTGCTTGAAAAGAGCCTTAACGATGAAAGTGTGCTGCAGGAATGTCAGCGATTATTTTGTCGATTACAGACCTCATTCACCCAAGTGTTACGGGATTGCCAAGCGCGAGGCGAGCTACTCCCCCATGTACAACCACATCAGGTCGCTGCATTTTTAGTATTGCAATTACAAGGAATTAGGGTGTTAGGTAAAGCGGGTGAATATGAGCTGCTAGACAATGCCTTTGCAGTTTTACAGAGTTACTTGGGCACTTTAAATACAAAAGTTTAAGTGCAAATTAAGCCATTTAAGGTGCAAGTTGTAGTTTGAATGGCCTAGGTTTTTCGCCTAGGCCATGTTGCTTTTAGCAATCTATTTTTAAAATCCTATTGTCTAGAAATCCAAATCCAGCGCGAAACACAGGTAGGCCATCAACTGAGAGCAGTGGGCAAATTGCTCGGCGCAGAAGTTAGTGGTATCTGGGCGACAGAGTTCTTCAAAAGCAATATTTTTAATGGCGATAAAATCTTTGCGTTTTAGCTCGGCCAGCATAGGGTGGTTTTTATCAAAGCCTTTTGGTGGTCGAGTTAAGCTGTCACCGTCCATGTTAAATCCATGACTCTGCAAGGTTTGTAGCGCTTTTTTATAGCCGTTGGGATTTTCATCGATACAAGTGCGAATGGCATTTAAGGCTTTCGATTCTGGGTGCCAAATCCCTGCGGCAATAAAACAGCCATCTTCGGCAATGTGTAAATACAGTCCCGGCGCATGCACGTCTTTGCCCTGAAAATGGCGAAATTGAATGCCGACATTGGTTTTATAGGGCGTTTTATCTTTGCTGAAACGGCTGTCTCGTTGGGGACGCATAAGACTGCCACCGACTTTTTTCGGTACGGCAGTGAGCCGAGGCGAGAGGGCGAGGATACTGGGCTGCATTTGCTCGATAAACTGTAGCGCTGGGGCTCTCACTGTTTCTTCGTATTCCGCCTGATGGGCTTTAAACCAGTCGCGGGAGTTGTTTTGCGCCAGTTGATTTAAAAATTGCAAACTTGCAGCGCTGAACGTTGCACCAGTCGCAATAGGCATTTTAGTCGTGAGCGTGGCCATTATCGGTGAACCTTATTAATGCATGTGAAACGAGTGCCAACAGCCTAGAGATGCAAGCAGGGCGAACTGCCGTATATTCAACTATTTCAAGGTCGTACACTCTATAGAGGATGAAAGGCTATCAAATATGGCAGTCATACTGCCATCCTTAGGCAAGATCTTCACTTAAATTTTTTGAAGCGTACCGTTTCTATCTTGTTTTCAACCAGACCGTTATTTACACGTAAAGCCAAGTGAGAACTATTCTTATCTTATTCGTTAGTGCCTATAATGCCGCCCTATTTTTAGATTAGTTTGTTAATAGGAAGACGTTAAATGGGTTGCCTGCCTAAGTTTGAGAAGTGGAAAGCGAATAGAAATCTGTCGCTTATGGGATTATGTATATTGCCCTCAATGCCGTTGTACGCCGCTGAGGTATTGGGCGAGCCTAAGGTTGAGCCAATTGAAATCCTACAGGTTCATGGGCAGCAATATCGTAGGGCCATCACAGTCGCTAAACCTGGTGAAGCGATTATTTCCATGGAACAAATCGAGGAGATGCAGGCGACGACCTTCGCCGAAGTGATTGATGATATGGCGGGGGCCCATATCGATGGTGGCACCCGCAGCGGCGGTGAGCGGATTAATATTTGGGGCTTTGGCGAGACCGAAGATTTTAACGTATATGTGGATAATGCTCCGGTGGGATTTGAGCAGTATCGCTATGGCTCATTTTTCCTCGATCCTGATCTCATCAAACGAGTGGAAGTGATTAAAGGCGCCCATGATGTGCGCTCGGGCAATGGCGGTTTTGGTGGGGCCATGTATGTGGTCACTAAATCGGCCGATGATTTTCTTAAATACGATCAAGCGGTTGGCGCGCGAGTCAAAACCAGCTACGCCAGTAATAATGACGCTATGGGTTATACGGGAACTGTCTATGGCCGGGTGAATCCGCATTTATCGGGTTTGTTACACCTTACGCGCCGTGATGCGGGGGATGTGACTTTAGCCAATGGCGATGAGTTTGAATATTCGGGCTATGAGCAAGATAACTATTTAGGCAAGATTGATTATGAGCAGGGCGATCACCAACTGGCCTTGAGCGTGACCCATTATCTCGATGAGGGCCGCAAACCTTGGGCTAATCGCCGTGGCCCTATGCCTGCCATCTCAGACTACAACATCAAAAAGTACGGCTCCTACGAGCAGGCTCTGTATGCCACAACCGCCTATAACACCTATGAAGACAACACTTGGTCTGCCAATTATCGTTATTCGCCGAGCAATCCGCAGATTGATACCCAAGTGGTGATCTCCCATTCGGCGAATGCGCGCCACTGGGTAAGACCCGATATTGCGTGGGAGAAAATGACAGTTTCCGTAGGCAACTTCGGCCACGAATCTTGGCTAGATTACAAACGTGATTATATTGATATCAACAATTTGAGTTTGATTGGCGATCACGAGATCACCACAGGATTACAGTACCGCAGTCTCGACCGTACTTCGCTTGTGTTTAACAAGAGTTATGAGAAGAATCCTGAGAAAAACTTTGGCTGGTACACACCTTATTATCAACCTGAAGGTCGCCAAGACACCTATGCCGTGTATGTTCGTGATGCGATTCATCTCACCAACGACTTAACCGTCACTCCCTCGCTGCGATATGACTTTATCTACAGCATAGGTCGGCCAAATATTGCGCCAGATTATAACGACATCAGCGCGGGTCACGATTATAGCTCGACTCACCACTCGGGGTTTTCACCAAGATTAGGCATAGATTATCAACTGACAAACTACGCTCGGTTAAACTTTGATTACGCCTATAGCTTGCAAGCCCCTGTGGTGGATGAGATTTATGCCGTGCAATACGCCAAAGCCAGCATTACCGGCACGAGTAGCGACATCGATGTCGAACGCTTACATGCCTTCAAGCTAGGCTTGATGACACAGCACCAGCATCTGCTTGCCAACGATGATGCGCTGACGACGCAGCTTACTCTGTTTGCCAACCTAGGCCGCGATGATATCGCCCAGCGCCGTGGGGCTAAGTCTGATAAAACCCAGTTAATTCAAAGCGGTTACACCAATCTTGATGGTTACCATATTTACGGTGCTGATTTTGAGGCCCAATATCGCTATCAAGACGTGTTCAGTGATCTGGCGGTTTCATGGCTGCAAGGGCAACACAATGGGTCACTCAGAGATAGCCAAGATGACGACGAGTATTTAGCCAACATGGCGCCGCTCGATATTCGTTTGCGTTTAGGCATGTATATTACCGATGATATTTCAGTGGCTTGGCAGGGTGCTTGGTATGATGCACAAACTAATGTTCCCCACGGCGATATCTTTAATGCCGAGTCGCCGAGCGAAAATTACTTTCTGCAGAACCTGTATCTCGCCTATGAACCTCAAGCCAGTTTAAAGGGCTTAAGCGTGCGTTTGATGGTGAAAAACCTCACCAATCTGCAAGTGGTGCCGTTTCTCTCCGATGGGATCCCAGCTGCTGGGCGCGATGTTCGCTTGAGTTTAGCCTATGAATTTTAAAGATTAATCACCAAGGCAGTGTGGGCGCGGTTTATAAAACTTATAAAAAATAGGGTTATATTGCCTCAGCCCCCTGCCGAAAAAAGCCCGTTTATGGCATAATCCGCGTTTTACTAGGCATATAGAACAGAAAAATGACTGAAAATGAATTGCTAAGTCGCTGTGGCGGCAAGTGTGAACTGTGTGGCAGCGAGATCGAACTCTCTATTTATGATCTGCCAGCCTCCGATGGCCGTGACAATGAGATCATGATTTGTGAAACCTGCAGTGGCCAAATTGCGGCACCGGATACCATGGACATGAACCACTGGCGTTGTCTGAACGACAGCATGTGGAGCCCTGTACCGGCAGTTCAAGTGATGTCATATCGTATGCTTAAGCGCTTAAATGGCGAAAGCTGGGCGCAAGATTTACTGGATATGCTTTACCTTGAAGACGATGTAAAAGCGTGGGGCGATGCTGAAGTTGCCGCCGCAGGTGACGACACTACCCCAACGTTAGACAGTAATGGTGCCGTGATTAACGCTGGCGATACGGTCGTGATCATCAAAGATTTAAACGTGAAAGGCACTAGCTTTGTGGCTAAGCGCGGCACAGCTGTGCGTAACATTGCTTTGACCAACAACCCAGAGCACATTGAAGGCCGTGTTAACGGTACTCGCATTGTGATCCTGACGTGCTTCGTTAAAAAGTCTTAAGTTGAACCTAGTGTGGGCTCGATTTATCGAGCCGCACACCATAAAAAACCGCCATGCTCGTTAATCGACATGGCGG